>NZ_JAMSKZ010000069.1:0-277 GCF_023806725.1 Lactiplantibacillus sp. C232 | reverse complement strand
CACCTTGACCACCCCATTTTAATTTAGTCGTTGTATGCGACGTCGCTGTCGATACGGTGCTATCAACACTGCTAACAAGCAGCCTAAAAAGATATATCCCATTATATGATATGTTTGGGAGGTCGTCAATAATCCTGACCAGTTCAGTCGGACACCCATCAATCGTTCAAAATGGGCTTGTGCCGTCATTTGATGATTGAAATCATGGTTGAGCGTGTCGGACATTAATGCTTGCCGATATAGCGACTCCACGTAACTTCCTGGTGTCAGTTTGACT
>NZ_JAMSKZ010000068.1:0-278 GCF_023806725.1 Lactiplantibacillus sp. C232 | reverse complement strand
CAACAAATGCAATAATCAAAAAATTAATGACAGAATTAATAAAGGAACCGTATTTAAAAGTAGCATTGCCAAATTTTAAAACAAGGCTAGAGAAATCAATTTGTCCTAAAAAAACACCTATTAGTGGATTTATTAAATTATTAACTAATGATTTAACGATAGCATTAAATGCAGCCCCAATAATAACGCCGACTGCTAAATCCATTACATTACCACGTGAGATAAATTCTTTGAATTCTTGAATCAATTAAATATCCTCCTGAAAATATATTCTAGCT
>NZ_JAMSKZ010000067.1:0-280 GCF_023806725.1 Lactiplantibacillus sp. C232 | reverse complement strand
CAACGGAAACCTTAAAGTTATGGCAAAAACAAGGTAACACTTGGCGCAACCTTTTAACTTCATCAAGTCGTATCGGCAATGGAGGCATCGGAAACTCTAACGAAGGGAATTGACTACACAAAAGCAGCGTCTCATAATCAGTATGAGCTAGCGGTTGTTAGGGATAATTACGGACAGAATAATGGTTCTGGCTTCCTTATCCACGTTAAGAACCACTGGCCAACTGAGGGCTGTGTCTCAATTAACTTAAGTGATATGCGCACTCTAGTCAGTCACTTGG
>NZ_JAMSKZ010000066.1:0-280 GCF_023806725.1 Lactiplantibacillus sp. C232 | reverse complement strand
AACGTACAATGTTTTCTGACCTTCATAGATCACAAAGCCAGGTTTGGCACCATTGGGCTTGCGAATTCGGCGAACTTGGACGTAATCGACCGGAACGGTTGCTGAATCGCGGGCTGTTGAGAAGTATGCGGCGAGATTCGCGGCTTCTGTGAGCGTTTGGTCACTAGGATCATCTGAATGGATGATGACGTGTGAGCCTGGGATTTTTTGTGTATGCAGCCAATAGTCACTCTTACGGGCCGTTTTCAATGTTAACTGATCGTTTTGCCGGTTGTTTTTA
>NZ_JAMSKZ010000065.1:0-282 GCF_023806725.1 Lactiplantibacillus sp. C232 | reverse complement strand
GGCAACGTCCTACCCTCGCAGGGAGCGATCCCCCAACTACTCTCGGCGCTAAGAAGCTTAACTTCTGTGTTCGACATGGGAACAGGTGTATCCTTCTCGCCATCGTCACCACACTATGTGAAACTAAATATTAAATTGAATAATATCCATTTAACCTTGCGGTTAAATGAGCCGTGACAGTCTCGAACTGTCGACCCTCTGATTAAAAGTCAGATGCTCTACCAACTGAGCTAACGGCTCATGATGGAGGATACAGGGCTCGAACCTGTGACCCTCTGCTTG
>NZ_JAMSKZ010000064.1:0-285 GCF_023806725.1 Lactiplantibacillus sp. C232 | reverse complement strand
TATCTTAGCTTACTTAGCTACGGCTGGTTTTGGGGTACTTCTCAATATTCCGCGTCGCGCCGTTAACCTCAGTGGTTGGGTCGGTGCTGCTGGCTGGTTTACGAATGAGGTCCTCTATCACATCCTGCCATTAGGAATCGACGCCAAACTTGCGATTGGTAACCTCGTCGCAGCTATCGTGATTGGCGTCGCTAGCGGTATGGCCGCACGCTACAAACGAATGCCGATGATCATCTTGAATATCCCAAGTCTGGTCCCACTGGGTCCTGGTGGCCAGTCTTATCG
>NZ_JAMSKZ010000063.1:0-289 GCF_023806725.1 Lactiplantibacillus sp. C232 | reverse complement strand
AAGCGCCAACTGAACTGCTCTACTAAGGAGTTCAGTTGGCGCTTTTTAATTAGTTAGCTGAGACATCGCAACAAGTAGTCACGACTCTTATCATCAAATCAGATGGGTAGTTTTGGTTAGCAAATTTTTCGCCGGTTGTCGCAGCCTTTAAATTAAGGGACTTACGTAAGACGTTCGTGACCCGTTGCTTTTCAGATTGCGAAACAACTTCGAAAGACTGACCATCAGTCCTCTTACCAGTACCCTGGGCGTGATCAGAGACGATATTCTTGGTTGCGCTACGGTAATT
>NZ_JAMSKZ010000062.1:0-290 GCF_023806725.1 Lactiplantibacillus sp. C232 | reverse complement strand
GTACTAATTTTGCTCTGATCTGGTGTGTAGCCCTTAATTGCTGGACTATCCACGGCCGCAAATTGTTGCGCTGCCGACCAACCCCCATATGTCTTTTCACCCGTGACAGCATCTGTAGATACAGTCCGTGTAAACGTGATGGGCTGGGCCACATAATCATCATGGGCTATAGTTCCATCCGTATAAACATAATGAATAGTCTCATTGACCGTTTTACTTTCCGTTGTCACGGTTGGAGCATTCTTGGTGTACACGATGGTAAATTCAAGGTCACTGGAATCGCCAGTAAC
>NZ_JAMSKZ010000061.1:0-292 GCF_023806725.1 Lactiplantibacillus sp. C232 | reverse complement strand
ACTCATGAATTGCTCGGCTATGATACAAACGGCGACGGAATTGTTGATACTAGTGATGGGACAATAGCATGGCTGTAAGTACCGACAACGGATCAAGAATGTGTACAGGTAGTATCACCAGACGTATCTGCGCAGGGTTATCAAGCTCCTGATATTCCGGTAGTTGCGGGGCAAACAGTGATCATTAATGGTGGTGATAGAACGATTAATACAAATGTAATTGTCAAGTATCAGCAACAAACTCATATTGCAACGACGCAGCGAACGGTTACCCGGACGATTAACTATATCG
>NZ_JAMSKZ010000060.1:0-302 GCF_023806725.1 Lactiplantibacillus sp. C232 | reverse complement strand
ACATTTGAGTGAGTGGCGAACTGGTGAGTAACACGTGGGAAACCTGCCCAGAAGCGGGGGATAACACCTGGAAACAGATGCTAATACCGCATAACAACTTGGACCGCATGGTCCGAGCTTGAAAGATGGCTTCGGCTATCACTTTTGGATGGTCCCGCGGCGTATTAGCTAGATGGTGGGGTAATGGCTCACCATGGCAATGATACGTAGCCGACCTGAGAGGGTAATCGGCCACATTGGGACTGAGACACGGCCCAAACTCCTACGGGAGGCAGCAGTAGGGAATCTTCCACAATGGACGA
>NZ_JAMSKZ010000005.1:0-187086 GCF_023806725.1 Lactiplantibacillus sp. C232 | reverse complement strand
TCGTCCATTGTGGAAGATTCCCTACTGCTGCCTCCCGTAGGAGTTTGGGCCGTGTCTCAGTCCCAATGTGGCCGATTACCCTCTCAGGTCGGCTACGTATCATTGCCATGGTGAGCCGTTACCTCACCATCTAGCTAATACGCCGCGGGACCATCCAAAAGTGATAGCCGAAGCCATCTTTCAAACTCGGACCATGCGGTCCAAGTTGTTATGCGGTATTAGCATCTGTTTCCAGGTGTTATCCCCCGCTTCTGGGCAGGTTTCCCACGTGTTACTCACCAGTTCGCCACTCACTCAAATGTAAATCATGATGCAAGCACCAATCAATACCAGAGTTCGTTCGACTTGCATGTATTAGGCACGCCGCCAGCGTTCGTCCTGAGCCAGGATCAAACTCTCAAATTAATGATGAGTTCTAAAAAGCTCATTTAATGTTGTACTAAAATTTATTTGCTAGCGAATTGACTTCGCAAATGTTTTGCTCTTGATTCAAAATCAAGAGACCCTACACATTTGATTCGTCGAAACTTTGTTCAGTTTTCAAAGGTCTAAATCGTTCGTTGATTACCTCAACGCAACTTAATCATCATATCAAGTTATCAACATCTTGTCAACAACTTTTTATAATTAATTTTCGTTGGAAGCAAGCGGCTAACCGCTTTGTGCGCCTCAACAACGTATACTAATTTACCAATTATCCTGATAAATTGCAAGCCCTAAAATGCAAAAATAACCAGTCAATAATATCATGTTAATCAATCCACTTTGACAATATACGGTATTTAAAACCATAATCATGTTAATTGACTTCAAACCCTATCTACCACCACAATAAAATTCGCTTTTACTTAAGTTTAACCCCCAAACACCTCAATAATGTTCGGGTAAAAATAATCTAACTTTTTTTCAATAAATCGCTTTCTGAACTAAAGTTACTCAATCTGACCCAACAAAAACGGCAGTTAGCTTAGGAAACCCTAAGCTAACTGCCGTTTTAAATCTAATTATTTATCTTCTTCTGGACGCATCGTTGGGAAAAGTAAGACATCACGAATCGAATCCGCATCCGTCATTAACATAACCAACCGATCAATCCCGATACCTAACCCACCAGTAGGCGGCATCCCGTATTCCAACGCCTCGACAAAGTCTTCATCAATATGTTCAGCTTCGTCGTTACCAGCAGTCCGTTCCGCAGCCTGAGCTTCGAAACGTTGCCGTTGGTCAATTGGATCATTCAATTCACTGAACGCATTGGCGTATTCATTACCTAAGATGAAGAGTTCAAAACGATCAGTAAACCGTGGATCTTCTTCATTCTTCTTAGCTAATGGCGAAATTTCAACTGGATGACCATAAACAAAGGTTGGTTCATTCAACGTGTCTTCAACAAATTCTTCAAAGAACGCATTAATGATATGACCAACTTTCCAGTATGGTTCATACTTCACGTGATGTTCATCCGCCAATTTTTGTGCATCTTCAATTGACATTGGTTGCCAGAAATCAATCCCAGTCTTTTCTTTAATCGCATCGACCATGTGAATTTGCTTAAATGGTTGATTGAAATCAACTTTTTGATCATGATAAGTGACAATGCCATCGTCAGTTACGGCTTGCGCTGCGGCTTTAAAAATACCTTCCGTCTCAGCCATTACATCATGGAAGTCGAAATAGGCGACATAAGTTTCCATCATGGTAAATTCAGGATTATGTTCACGGTCCATCCCTTCATTACGGAAAACCCGACCAATCTCATAAACCTTTTCCATGCCACCAACGATCAGGCGCTTCAAATGTAATTCCAACGCAATTCGTAAGTAGAGATCAATGTTCAACGCATTGTGGTGAGTCACAAATGGCCGTGCTGCCGCACCACCAGCTTGATTATGCAACATTGGCGTCTCAACTTCTGTGAAGCCTTGATCGTCTAAATGATGCCGAATCGCTGAAATGATCTTCGTCCGCTTCAAGAAACGATCAAAGCTATCGCGGTTAGAGATCAAGTCCAAATACCGTTGGCGATAGATCTGTTCCACATTCTGTAACCCATGGAACTTATCTGGCAATGGTCGTAACGCCTTTGATAAGAACGTTAAACCAGTTACTTTAATCGTTAATTCGCCAAAGTCCGTCTTAAAAACTTGGCCGGTAATTCCAAGGAAATCACCAATATCAGAACGCTTGAAGATATGGTAAGTATCTTCGCCGACTACATCTTTACGAATGTATAACTGCATCTTACCTGAGCGATCCCAGATATCAGCAAAACCGACTTTACCCTTACCACGCTTAGCTAGCATCCGTCCAGCAATGGTTGCCACCACTTGTTTAGCGTCTAGCTCGTCCTTATCCATATCCCCATACTTGTCTTGCAAGTCCTGGGCTAAATCAGTCCGTTCGAACCGGTGACCAAAGGGATCAATCCCCTCTTCACGCAGTTCATCCATTTTTTCGCGACGAACCTTCAGTTGGTCGTTCATCGTCTGTTCTTGTCGTGCCACTAGTGTTCCTCCATTTCTAGTTAGCGTACAGATTTATTCCGTACCTAAACAATCACTACATGTTAATTTTGACAATCACGCCGCCAAAATGCAAGTTAATTATTCACTTTACCGCGTGACTAGCCAAATAAGTTGCCGTCTGCTCCTGAAACTGCGTTAAAATGCGCATCATTTCTGCTAACGAGCTTGCCTCCATTAAAGCCACTTTGGTCCGTGCCGACCTTGGGATGCCTTTTAGATAGTACGGCGCTTGTTCACGGAATTCATGACATCCGCCCCGCTCACCTTTTAAAACCACTAACCGCTGCAAATGTTCCATTGCCGTTTGCATCTTAGCCATCGGTGTGGGTGGCGTTAGTAACTCCCCGGTTGCTAAATAGTGTACTGTCTGGGTAAGCATCCACGGATTACCTTCTACCGCCCGGCCAATCATGACGGCATCGGCCCCGACTTCATCAAGCATCCGCGCAGCATCTTGAGGTGTCTGAACGTCACCATTACCCATCAATGGAATCGTGAGGGCATCCGCCACCCGTTTTAACACGTCCCAATCAGCATGGCCTTGGTACATCTGCTTACGAGTCCGTCCATGCATTGCAACGGCAGCTGCACCAGCTCGTTCGGCAGCCCGCGCATTCTCGACGGCATATACGTGCTCTGCGTCCCAACCAGTTCGCATCTTGACCGTCACTGGTTTATTAACCGCAGCAGTCACAGCCGCGACCATCTCGTAGACTTTATCTGGACTTAAAAGCCACTTAGCGCCCGCATCAGTCTTAACCACTTTATTCACCGGACAGCCCATATTAATATCAATAATATCAGCATTGGTCTGCTGATCGACAAACTGGGCGGCTTGAACCAGTGTTGCTTTCGAACCACCAAAGATTTGAATACTCATTGGATGTTCTTTTGGATCAACAAACATCATTTCCAGGGTCTTACGATTATGATACATGATCCCGCGATCAGAAATCATCTCACAAACGACTAACCCCGCACCAAAATCCTTGCAGATTACTCGAAAGGCCGCGTTAGTCACGCCGGCCATCGGTGCCACTACGACACGATTGGGAATCGTCACATCACCGATCTGCCACTCTTGATTCATTAAGCGTCACCCTTGGACCGTGAGAGCACTGCTTCTAGTTCGCGTTCACTGAACTGATACTGGTCCCCACAAAAATGACAAACTGCCGTGGCACCATGATCTTCATCAATCATTGCTTGAACCTCATGCTTAGGCAAAGCCATTAGTGCTTCGGCAAATCGTTCTTTAGAACAATCGCATTCAAACTTAACTGGCATTTTATCTAATACCTTAACGTCACCATCAAATAACAAATCCAAAATATCTTCTGGTGACTTACCATCACGCATCAATTGGGAGACTAACGGCATGTCTTTGAGCTTGTTTTCTAGCGAGCTGATGGCTTCATCCGTCGCATTTGGCAATACTTGCACCAAAAAGCCACCGGCAACTCCAATCGAATTGTCGTCATTTACAAACACCGACAAGCCAACAGCTGATGGAATCTGTTCGGACTGTGCTAAGTAATACGTAAAGTCTTCGCCTAATTCACCAGAAACTAACGCAACCGTTCCGGTGAATGGATCCCCAACCCCCTGATCCTTAGTCACAGATAAAAAGCCATCAGTTCCAACAGCCGCCTTCACATCGATCTTATGCTTATCATTCAAAGGCAAGTGCACATGGGGGTGCTGTAAATACCCCTTGACCGTACCTTTAGCATTGCCATCAACAACGATACCACCAACAGGACCGTTCCCGTTGATTTTAACGGTCATTTGTTCTTCACCCTTTAAAACCGATGATGCTAATAATAACGTACCAACCAAGCTGCGGCCTAACGCTGCTGATGCTGCACTCCAGGTATCATGTCGGCGTTGGGCTTCAGCAACCACGCCCGTTGCGCTAACTGCGTACGCTCGAAACATCTCATTACCCGCGACGCTTTTTACTAAATAATCTGCCATTTAATCATACTCCTATCTCAATCCGTCTTTAATTGCGACCCGACGCTCATAACCGAATTAACGCAATTGATTTATTTTCCTGAAATATCATAACGCATAAAAGGAGCCGAGACAAAGTCCCAGCTCCTTCATTTTACTTTATTCAATACTATGCTTGCGAATTAGTATCATCCTGCGATGATGGTGTGGCACTTTCAGCATTTGGTAAACCAGTGGCTGAAGTTGCGACATCACTGTCGGTAGCTGATTCAGTGGCTGAATTAGCTGTTGAATTGACACTACTGTCAGCACTAACTTCTGAACTAGCATCCGATTCACTTGGGAAACTTGGTTCAGCAACACTCACATTAGTCGTAGTGTCAGCTGAGTCTGCTTGCTTATCATCCGCACTTTGGTTTTGCGCGTGCTTTTCAGCTTCGCGACGTTCCAATTCACGTTTGGATTCTTCGAAGGTAGCTGCTTTCTCACTTGGGAATTCATTACTATCCTTTTCAGGCATCTTACCAGTCTTAAACAGACTGAGAATTTGCTTTTCATCCAATGTTTCGTACTTCAATAAGGCTTCCGCAATTAACTTATGCTGTTCACGGTGTGATTCGATAATATCCGTAGCAGTTTGATGCGCTTCTTGGCTCAAACGCCGGACTTCATCATCGATCAATTGTGCCGTATGTTGTGAAAAGGCACTCGCACCCATACCCTGTTGGTAAGCTGCTTGTTGGTTGGCATTTTCTAACTCAACAGGACCAAGCTTTTCACTCATCCCATATTGAGTAACCATTGCCCGAGCAATTTGCGTTGCCTGTTCAAAGTCATTAGAAGCACCTGATGATTGCGCCCCAAAGATAATTTCTTCAGCAGCACGACCACCCATTAAACCAGCCATTTGTTCCTTCGCATCACGTTTCGACATCAACATCTGATCTTCACGTGGTAACATGATGGCATAACCGCCAGCACGACCCCGTGGCACGATCGTTACTTTATGAACGACCCGTGCATCATTCAAGACCAATCCAACAATCGTATGACCAGCTTCGTGATAAGCCACGGTTTCCCGTTCATGCTTATTCACAACGCGATCATGCTTAGCAGGTCCGGCAATGACCCGATCTTCTGCTTCATCGAGATCCGCAGCGTCAACTTGCTTCTTATTACGACGGGCAGCTAACAAGGCCGCTTCGTTCAATAAGTTTTCCAAATCGGCACCCACGAATCCAGGTGTTTGCTTGGCAATTTCCTTCAAATCAACGTCAGCTGCTAATGGCTTATTCTTAGCATGGACTTTTAAGATGGCTTCCCGACCCTTGACGTCTGGACGACCAACTAAGATCTTCCGGTCGAAACGACCTGGACGAAGTAAGGCAGGATCAAGTACATCAGAACGGTTTGTCGCCGCCATGACGATGACACCTTCATTACCTGTAAAACCATCCATTTCAACTAACAATTGGTTCAGGGTTTGTTCACGTTCATCATGACCGCCGCCCATACCATTGCCACGTTGCCGACCAACCGCATCAATTTCATCAATAAAGATGATAGATGGGGCGTTCTTCTTAGCTTGTTCGAATAAGTCCCGAACCCGGCTAGCACCAACCCCGACGAACATTTCGACGAAGTCAGAACCAGAGATTGAGAAGAATGGGACACCAGCTTCACCGGCAACCGCTTTAGCAAGCAACGTTTTACCAGTACCAGGAGGCCCCTCGAGGAGTACCCCAGATGGGATCCGTGCACCTAAGGACACGAACTTCCGCGGATCTTTCAAGAATTCGACAACTTCGACCAATTCTTGCTTTTCTTCTTCTTCACCGGCAACATCTGAGAAACGAACCTTATTTTGCTTACTATCAGCTGGTTTTGCTTTGGTCTTACCAAAGTTCATAACCCGGTTGTTCCCGCCGCCTTGTCCTGCTTGTCCCATCATCATATAGAAGAGGAATAACATCAGGATGACTGGCGCGATGTACATTAATAACGTGACCCAGATGCCGCTAGATTCTTCGGCCTTAGCCGTAACCTTGACGTCATGCTTAGCCGCCAACTTAGAAACTTGGTCAACCGTGGAGTTGTTTTCCAACATCGTTGTTGAAAATGACGTCGTCTTTGTAGATGCGCTCTTGATACCAAGGGCGTTTGCAGAAGAAGTCGTCCGTGCTTTCCGGTATGAACCAGTTACCTTGTAGACGCCGCCACTAGGCTGGATACTAACGTTTTTAACGTTATTCTTATCTAATTGTTTGACAAATTCGCTATAACGAATATTTTGCGTTTGTGAGCCGGAATTACCGCCAAAGAAAAAGTAGATAATTCCCATCAAGCTCAGAAACATCAAAATGTAAAATAAGCTATTACGAAAGAGTCCATTGCGTCGATTGTTCATATGTGCCTCCTTCATCGAAACTTTTATATACAGTACTTCGATAGTCTAAATAATAGCACATTTGACTATCATTGACCAATTATTTATGCTCGTAAATCGCAGGTTTTAAAATCCCAACGTACGGCAAGTTCCGATAGCGTTCTGCATAGTCAAGACCGTAACCGACCACAAACTCATTCGGTACTTCAAAACCAATATAATCTGCCTTAATATCAACGAGTCGACCAGCTGGTTTATCCAATAACGTGCAGACCTTAACTGAGTTCACATCGCGCCGCTTCAACAAATCGATCAAGAACTTCAACGTCCGCCCGGTATCAATGATGTCTTCAATGACTAACACATCACGACCCGTCACATCAGCATCTAAGTCCTTCGTTAGTTGAACCTCACCACTAGAGATCGTTTCATTACCGTAACTTGATAAATTAATAAAATCAAGATCCGCGTAAATATCCATTTCACGAATAATGTCCGTGGTAAATAAAACGGCACCCTTGAGTACGCAAATAATTAATGGGTTCTTGCCAGCATATGCAGTTGTGAGTTCTTTTCCTAATTTTTGTGCAACCTGATGGATATCCTCGCGACTATAAAGTACTCGTTCAATGTCGTTGTTCATCGTTTCAGATGTACTCCTTTCAACTCTCGTGTTTTAAGGCTAAAAATACTGTCTGGGTACCAGTCGTACGATAGCTAAACTTATGACCGACCACCCACAGAACGTTCCCTTGAGCATTCACTAACACTTGCACCTGTTCACGCCGTTCAGCCGGAACTTTTCGATCAATCAGCAGTCGACGTACCAGCTGATGACCACCGCCCTTGAGAACGATTCGATCACCAGCTTGCCACGGCCGCCACACTAGCGGCCAATCGGCTTCTGTTAACCAAAATGGCTGACTGACAACATTTGGCACCCGCGTAAAGATTCCCACCGTTTGGGTTGCAGTAATTTTCTGCCATTGGTTTAAGTCTACCATAATTTTTTCACGGGGCATTAACTTTTTACCCCTTTTTTTTATTGGCAAAGCTTCAATGATACCAGCGTTACGGTACAACTCCCAGGCCGCGTTTACCGTTAATCTACTCGTGGCAGGCCGCGTCCGTTGTCCCCACGAGACCAGCGGTTGTAACTTCGACTCGGTGAATAGTTGTTGCGTCTGCTGCTCGAGCCACGTCGCAAAAACGGCTAACTGCCACTGGCTCGGGAGTGCGCCCCACTGATCAACAACCAACGCCCCTGTGGCCGTTACGACCTGCGACAGTAATACCGTGACCATTTGCTTTTTAGCCATCAACAGCGTTGTCAACTGTTGCTGGTAATCGGCCACATGCTTTAATAACTGGGGATTAACCGTCATAAGTTCTGGCACGACACGGTGCCGAATCCGATTACGGGTCAAGGCCACATCTTGATTAGTAACGTCTTCAAAATAAACGACATGCTGCTCAGCAGCATAGTTTCGTAGCTGATCTTTCGACCACGTCAACAACGGCCGAATTAATCGGCCCGTTGCAAAGGGCCGACTAGTTGCGATTCCTGTCAATTGTGAGATGTCGCCACCACGCGCAAGCTTCATCAGATACGTTTCGACTTGATCATTGGCGTGGTGCGCAGTCAAAACTGCCGTTGCACGATTTTCCCGCATCACCTTAGCAAAAACATGGTACCGAAACTGACGCCCAGCTGCTTCAATACCACTCTTGGGATGTGCCGCGGGTAGCCAATCGGCCATGACTAGCTTCAAGTTTTGCTGCTGGCAATATTGTCGCAAGTAGTCCGCTTCCATTTGACTTTGTTCGCGTAAATGATGATTAACATGAGCCACCACTACCCGTGGCCGTTCCGCTGCTGGCAATCGTTGCAACAAATGCAACAATACCATTGAATCGACCCCAGTCGACACCGCTACCACCACTGTTTGCTGTGGTGATAACAGTTTGGCTGCAGCTAATTGCCGATTGAACTTTTGAATTGGTGTCATCTTAACCTCCCATCTAACTTCATTATAAATACATTGGATTTATTTATTGTTAAAACTTGCCGATTAGTTGGCTGGTCGTTTGTCACCTATTTGAACATTATTCCGACTGGATAGCATAAGATGAACTAGCCAAGCAAGTTTACGGTAACTCACACCGTTTCCAACGTGTCTCGCTGACTGACCTTGAACAATCGGCAATTTTCAATAAAAAAAGCACGGTCGTGACTCTAAATAGCCGCACCGTGCTTCAAAATTTAACTAGATTAATGGCAAGTCACTAAGTTTAGCTACGACGACCACCACGGCCACCACGCTTACCTTCAGTATTACGCTTTAAGGTTGCTAGCCGATCCTCGCTATCTTTTAAGAAGCCAGACATCAATGAATCAAAGTCCTGCTTCTTAGGTTCATGTTGTCGTGATTGGTAACGACCGCCGCCATTTCCCCCACGACTATGGAAATTATTTGACCGATCGTGATGATTGCCATTGCTTTGACGTTCACCATGACCATGGTTGTTACCTTGATGATTGTTTGGCCGGTTGCCACCCTGATGGTTGCCATGATGTTCATGTTCACCTTGAGGTTTGTCAACCGCTTTACGGATTGACAAGCCAATCTTACCGTCATCACCAACGGATAACACTTTGACTGTAACATCGTCGCCCACGCTCAAGACATCATGAATGTCCTTTACAAAGCCATCGGAAACCTCACTGATGTGTACTAGCCCCGTTTGATTATTACCCAAGTTTACAAATGCACCAAAATTAGTAATCCCAGATACCTTACCAGTGACTTTTGTACCTACTTCAATTGCCATAAAAAAAGTTGTTCCTCCTATGAAATAATGGTTTTAGTATAGCATACTTTGTGAAACGTTGAGTTATACATTTAAGCAATTAATAAAAAGTGGTCTACTCATATAAAGCAGACCACAACCCCGATTAGTTGGCAGTTACATCGGCAGCATTATCATTTGGTAAGCTGTAGACCGTTTCGCCACTCTTCGTATAATCATACTTTGAACGTAATAACTTTTGTAAGTAATCCTTATTATTCAACTGTTTGATCTGACTCTCAAGTTGATTATTTTTTTGCTGCACCTTTTTTAATTTAACTTGACTGGTCGCAACTTGACGGTTTACCTGGTGCAGATTGGACCGCGTATTAATCAACTGAAAACCAAAGAATAGTATCAATGCTCCGAACACCGCAACAATCAAAATAAACCGTCGCCGCCGTACTTGTGCAACACGCTGGGCTTGCCCATGCTCGTCGGTGGCAACTTGACGAATATAATCATTATCTAACTGCTTGATTTTGTTACGTGACCCGTTCGTCATGTTGGTCCAGTCCTTTCAAATTGGGTTGCCTAAATTATAACAACTTCATCGGCCGGTGTAAACGACATCATGCTGATTAAGTCAACGTTTACGACCATTTCGATGAACGGATACACCGACCTAATCACTAAATGGTTGGCGATAATCCGTTTTGTAGTCTTCGCTGATGATGTCATACATCAGCTCGGCATCATTTTTCTTAGTTGTTTCCAATAACTGCGTCACTTTGACTGTTAATGTCTTATTTCCAAAACTAATAATTAGTTCATCATCAACGCTAACATTACTGGAAGATTTCGCTACCTTACCGTTAATTTGAATCCGCCCCTTATCGGCGATTTCTTTAGCAACAGAGCGCCGCTTGATGATTCGTGAAACCTTTAAAAACTTATCTAAACGCATACTCATGAATGATGTTCCTTTCCTTTTGCAACGGCCTTAATTAGCCGCTTTCCATATGGCAACACTAACCACTCGCGAATCGTGAATAATCGGGCATAGACGGCCCCGGCAACAAACACCAGCACACCGATTAGCACCCCAATCACCGTTATAATTCCAGCCATTCCACGCGTATTCGCTAGTATCGGACCTACTAAGGCGGTGATTTGATGACAACTAAGGATCACCACGATACCCATTACGGCACTTAATGCGAGCAATTTTATCAAATAACCACTCTCTAATAGCACCTGCTGCAAGTCTTCCGGCGAACCTAACCACATGACCGCAAACATCACGGCCAAGCTCAATACGGTCACCGCACTGGCACCGTTGATGCCATAGTGGACCACGAAGATGTAATTAGCCAGCACTTTTGTCGCTAATCCAGCAATGATGCCAATGATCATGGCCGTATATTCGTTCAAACTCTGTAACACACTTGTATACGTCGTAATCAACGCTGCAAATAAAATACTAATAATATAGATTCGCAATGCCGTTGTTCCTTCTAATGAACCAAATAACAAGCGATTGATTTGTGGCATCAACGCAACTAGACCGACCGTCGCTGCCATTGATAATGCTAAACTAACGTGAACCATCGCCTGTGTCTGGCGCTTGAATTCAATCGGTTGACGCTTGGCTAACGCATCCGTCAAAGCAGGCAATAACGTTGCTGAAAAGGCCGTCGCCACCACCAACCCTAACTGAACCAAAGGTTGACCACGATCGTAGACCCCTTTTAGTGCCTTGGCTACTTCTGGTAACTGACCTTGATGCACCAAGCCCCGCATAACCGTAAATGAATCCACTAATTGCAGTAAGATAACAACAGCGGCGACAAGACACAGCGTCCCACCTTCAATTACAAATCTTTTGGTTAATTTGCGATAACTAGGTAACGGGTGGGTCGGTGCGGGTGCGGGCGCCAATAAATAGCGTAGACCAAAAACAGTAAAAATCAGTGATGAACAGATTGCAGCTAGTGGCGCTGAACTCATTGCCCACGTTCCCATCCGATAATTATCCCAACCGAGACGGACACTGAAATATGCAGCCATGATGATAATTGCGACCCGTACGACCTGTTCGATCAGTTGGGACACTGCGGTCGGTCCCATCAAAAATTTTCCTTGATAGTAACCACGGCCGGTTGCTAACCATGGCATAAAGACAAACATCCAAGCCACGGCACTAATGATTGGTGCTAGATTAACGTCACCCATGTGGGCCGCAATCCACGTTGCACCAAGCTGCAAGCCGAAAAAGACGACCAACGATAATCCGGATAAGATATGAAACGCCCGCCGTGCAATCAGCGACTTACTCGTTTCGTCTGGCTGTTCTGCCACTAACTTAGAAATAAAATTTGGAAATCCATTTAATGCAAAGGTCATGCCAATGCCGTACAGCGGATAAATCTGCTGATAAACGTAAAATCCCGTATTACCAACCATGTTCTGTAAGGGAATCCGGTATACCGCGCTTAAAATCTTAGCGACTAATGATGATATCGATAAAATTAACGCACCTTTGAACACGGTGTTCAAGTGATCCTTTGGCATAACAAATCCCTTCTACCGAGCAACTCGGTGTCTCATACTAATTCATTTGAGCCGTGCCCTGACTAGCCAGGACAACGCCCCATCAGACGATAATTCCTGCTATTTGCCATTGGTTCCACTCGATAGCGCTTAACCCACCCCGTGCAACCATGCTTCATAACAACAACTACCGAGCTAAGACGCACTAGCGACATCGTCTTCGGCTAAGATCAAACTCAGTTGTTCGACAAACTGTGTTAGTTGCGCCAGCCACTCATCCTGTTGCATCTTTGGCTGAATGACTAATTTAACCTTCATTTTATCATCATCAATTCCAACTGTCGCTTTTAATTTTGTTTTTGCCAAGGCCTTAAAAATATCTTTAGTATCTAGCTTAGCCGTCCCTTGTTTGGATAACGTTAGGTGTAGCTCACTATCGTCACGCTGAATCTTCTCAATCAGCGCGTCATCCGCCAATAACTTCAGCTTACCTACTGCTAATAGTCCAGCGACTTCTACCGGATAATCACCAAACCGATCCATTAAATCATCCTGAACTTCCATGTACTGATCATTATTCTCCAGCTGGCGAATCCGTTTATAAATTTCGATCTTTTGCCGTTCATCTTCAATATAGCTGGTCGGCAAGTAGGCTTCGATTCCAAGTTCGACCGTGGCATCGGTCTTAACTTTAGCCGCCTGACCACGCTTCTTCGCCACTGCTTCTGACAACATCTGGGTATAGAGGTCATAACCAACTGAGTCAATAAAGCCGTGCTGTTGCTTGCCTAACAAGTTACCAGCACCCCGAATCGACAAGTCGCGCATCGCGATTTTAAAGCCAGATCCAAGTTCCGTAAAGTCCTTGATGGCCTGTAACCGTTTCTCACCAACTTCTGTCAAAACTTTATTTTGCTGATAAGTAAAGTAAGCATAGGCGACCCGACTACTCCGACCAATCCGGCCACGCAACTGGTATAGCTGTGACAGTCCCATCCGGTCAGCATTTTCCACAAATAAGGTGTTGACGTTTGGAATATCAACCCCGGTCTCAATGATCGTCGTTGTCACTAACACATCGTACTCACCCCGAATGA
Source organism: Lactiplantibacillus sp. C232 (assembly GCF_023806725.1). Lineage (NCBI taxonomy): Bacteria > Bacillati > Bacillota > Bacilli > Lactobacillales > Lactobacillaceae > Lactiplantibacillus > Lactiplantibacillus sp. C232. The sequence continues at coordinate 173,779 of NZ_JAMSKZ010000005.1, read as the reverse complement.
AATCGTAGAGAATCCCTTCGAGTTGTGACTCAGGCATCTGACCATCAATATGGGCCACCGCCGCGTCGGGAACCAAGTCTTTGATCTGTGCAACGACTTTATCAATATCATGAACCCGGTTATGCAAATAAAAGACCTGCCCATTACGTTGCATTTCTCGTTCAATTCCCTCTTTAATGACGCCAAAATTCTGTTCCATGACGTACGTTTGGATCGGATAACGGTTCGTTGGCGGCGTCTCAATCACTGATAAGTCCCGTACACCGAGCATCGACATGTGTAATGTTCGCGGAATCGGCGTTGCCGTTAACGTCAAGACATCCACACTAGCCTTCAAGGCCTTCAGTCGTTCCTTGTGCTTGACCCCAAACCGTTGTTCCTCATCAATAATGAGCAGGCCCAGATCAGCAAACGCGACGTCCTTAGACAGTAAGCGGTGCGTACCAACCACGATGTCAATTTCACCACTCTTTAACTGTTGGACCGTCTCTTTCATTTCCTTAGTTGTTCTGAATCGTGACAGCATGCCAACGTTAATCGGGTAGCCTTCAAACCGATTCAGCATCGTTTCATAATGTTGCTGAGCTAAAATGGTCGTTGGCACTAGAAAGGCCACTTGTTTGCCGGCCTCAATCGCCTTAAACGCGGCCCGCAACGCGACTTCCGTCTTCCCATAACCAACATCGCCGACCAATAGGCGGTCCATCGGTTTCGGTCGTTCCATATCATGCTTGATTTCATTAATACTACGAATTTGATCCGGCGTCTCTGGGTACGGAAAATCGTTATCGAAATCATCTTGATAACTATCGTCCGGTGGAAAGGCGTAACCTTTCTCCGCCTCTCGCTTGGCATACAGGTCGACTAGTTCATCCGCGATATCTTCAATTTTCGCCGCAACTTTGCGCTTCGCTTTCGTCCATTCGGTACCACCCAACTTATTGATGCGTGGCGTCTTTGATTCTGACGAAACGTACTTTTGAACTAGGTTTAACTGGGTCACGGGAATAAAGATCTTCGCATTATTTTGATACGCAATCGTAATGTAGTCTTGATGGACACCATCAACTTCCAGCGTCTCCATACCAACGTACTTTCCGATCCCGTGATTGACGTGCACGACGTAATCGCCGGGTTTGAGATCCGTATAGCTCTTCAACCGTTCGGCATTAGCCAAGGTCTGACGACGTGGACGCTTCTTAGCCACCTTCTTGAACATTTCTTGCTCGGTTACGATGACTAATTTACCATCCGGAAACTCAAATCCATTTTGCAAGCTACCTTGCACGATTTGAACCGCCCCCGGTTGTAAATTAGTGGCCTTAGTCATGACCGCTTCGATTTCAAAATCATCAAGTGTATCACTGACCTTTGTCAGACGCTCAGCCTCTGATACCATCAAGACCACCGTCTGTTTAAGCTTATGCCACCGATCCAGTTCGGTCTTCAACGCTGGGAGCTGCCCAAAGAATTCCTGCATCGGGCGTGTGCGCACGTTAGTTACTTGCGCTAGTTTGACGTTGCCGATGCCCTTTTGAAACAGCGAAATCAAGAGTTGTGCATGTTGGTCATCCCGGAGCAAATCCCGAATATCATTGCCGTAACTCGCAGTTGCCAGCACCCGGTGATGTGCCAATTGGTCCGTAACCCAGTCAGCTTCTTGCGTTAATAACTGCTGCTCACTATCAAGCAAACGCGAATATTCTTCGAAGATAACGAGCCCGTCAGCGGCCACATAGTCAAAAATACTCGTTTTCCGGTCGTATAAATAATCGCCATATAATAATAAATCGTTTCCGATAATTCCTTTTTCCATGTCAGCTAAAGGTTGTGCTAAATTATCGGCCAAAGTCTGGCGTTCGGCTGGCTTGAGTTTCTTATTTTCAGCCGCAATCGCCGTTTTAAGACGCTGTGCCCCGGCCTGCAGCATAGCTGATGTTAGGATAAAGTCGGTAGCTGGTAAAATCGTATACTCATCCAAGTTTTCCACCGAACGTTGCGTTTCCGGGTCAAAATACTTCAGTGTATCAACTTCAGTATCAAAGAAGTCCAGTCGTAAAGGGTAGTCCGCATCTAACGGGTAAATATCCACGATTGAACCCCGTACCGCAAAATCTCCTGGGCGTGCGACTAACTTTTCCTTAACGTAACCCATGTCGTGTAGTTGCCGCTGCAAGTCTTCCAAATCAATATCTTGACCAACGGCTACCGGTAACGTGGCTGCTTGAAATTGTGCGACGGGCGGCAAGAACCGCCGGGCACCTGCAACCGAGGTCACGACCACTGCCGGACTGTCACGCAATAAGGCGTTTAAAGCCTGGACCCGTTGCGCTCGTGACTCTGGTGAACTTGTCGCAACCTCCGTCGCAATCATTTCTTCAGCTGGGAATAAAAAAACTTGGTCTTCATCTAAGAGACTCGTTAAATCATCCACTAGCTGACTCGCGTGAAAACCGTTATCGGTCACGATCAGTAATGAATGCGTTAATTGGTGAAATAGCGCGCTTAAATAAACCGTTCGTGCCGAACCGTTCAACCCGGTGATTAGTTGCCGACTACGCGGGCTGATACCTGCTAAAATTGTTTGAAAGTCGGGCGTTTGCTCAACAATCGTTTCAATATCCATTCTGTCGTTTCCTCCCGGGCTAGTTATATTGATTCATAACTGCCGCAAAATCATCATTTGCTAACCAAGCTTCGACCGCCGCTAGCGCCGTAATCTTAGCATCGTCAAACTTCGCCACTTCGGCTGGCGTAAATTTCCCCAACACGTAATCAACAACACTCATCTTCTGAGGATGGTCAATACCAACTTTAACGCGCTTGAAGTGCTGATCACCAACATGACTAATAATGCTCTTGATGCCATTATGACCACCCGCCGATCCCTTTTGTTTGAGGCGTACTTTTCCTAGTGGTAAATCTAAATCATCATGTATAACGAGCAAATCAGCAGGATCAACATTGTAATAGCTCATCAACGGTCCCACCGCTCGTCCAGAATCATTCATATAAGTGGCGGGTTTCACCAGTAAAATCTTCTCACCGTCTTGAAAAGCCGTTGCCACCTGTGCTTCAAATTTACTCGTTTGAAACGTAACGTTTAGTTTGCTAGCTAATTCGTCCACAATCATAAAACCAACATTATGACGTGTCTGGGCATATTGCCGCCCAATGTTGCCTAACCCAACGATCATTTTCATAATTTTATCTTCTCCTATTACTTTGCATACCAAAACAGGCCGAACCGGTAATCGACCCGATTCGGCAACTCTGAGTAACGATACCACCTAAGTCGTATTGGCACCACTACTCACACCGTGACCGACGCGCCCGCCAGTCAAGTGTTCAAAAGTTAGCGTTTATTAAGTGCGATAAGTATACCACAAAGGGCCTATTGACGCCCGCCAAAGGGTTTTGCGGACATTGTTAATAATTGTATTAAAAGCATGCTCAATCTAACACTTATTTTGCACAAACATGGTATACTTTAACCGTAAAAACTAAATTTTCACTACGAGAGGATGACTTATTTTGTCAAGCATGCCAAATCATCAAAAAGTTGTGTTAGTCGGCGACGGCGCTGTTGGTTCTAGTTACGCTTTTGCCATGGCACAACAAGGAATTGCTGAAGAATTTGTAATTGTCGATGTTGTTAAAGATCGGACAAAGGGTGACGCCCTTGATCTTGAAGACGCCCAAGCATTCACCGCTCCCAAGAAGATTTACTCAGGCGAATATTCAGATTGTAAGGACGCTGACTTAGTTGTTATTACAGCCGGTGCGCCTCAAAAGCCTGGTGAATCACGTTTAGACTTAGTTAACAAGAACTTAAATATCCTATCATCCATTGTCAAACCAGTTGTTGACTCCGGCTTTGACGGCATCTTCTTAGTTGCTGCTAACCCTGTTGACATCTTAACTTACGCTACTTGGAAATTCTCAGGTTTCCCAAAGGATCGTGTCATTGGTTCAGGGACTTCCTTAGACTCTTCACGTTTACGCGTTGCGTTAGGCAAACAATTCAATGTTGATCCTCGTTCCGTTGATGCTTACATCATGGGTGAACACGGTGATTCTGAATTTGCTGCTTACTCAACTGCAACCATCGGGACACGTCCAGTTCGCGATGTCGCTAAGGAACAAGGCGTTTCTGACGAAGATTTAGCCAAGTTAGAAGATGGTGTTCGTAACAAAGCTTACGACATCATCAACTTGAAGGGTGCCACGTTCTACGGTATCGGGACTGCTTTAATGCGGATTTCCAAAGCCATTTTACGTGATGAAAATGCCGTTTTACCAGTAGGTGCCTACATGGACGGCCAATACGGCTTAAACGACATTTATATCGGGACTCCGGCTGTGATTGGTGGAACTGGTTTGAAACAAATCATCGAATCACCACTTTCAGCTGACGAACTCAAGAAGATGCAAGATTCCGCCGCAACTTTGAAAAAAGTGCTTAACGACGGTTTAGCTGAATTAGAAAATAAATAATCATTTCATACGATTAAGTGTATGATGAACGCTCGTCTATAGCAGACGGGCGTTTTTTTGTTTGCTTGAGGGTACCTTAGCGATTCATTAAAGCGCAACACGCACTAAAGGCTATTTTTAAAACTTTCTTATCACGATTACCGGCCTTGAAGTTTGCACTCATCTCACTTCTGTTATAAGGTGAGAATATTACGAATATATGGAGGACCAACTTAATTATGAAACATAAACGTGGACTTATGATTGGGGGCAGTATCCTCGGTCTCCTCGTCATCGGATATGTTGCCACGAGCTTAATCTGGCAACATCAACAAACGTTCCTCAGTAATACGTCGGTCGCTGGTGTTGACGTCAGTGGTAAAACCGCCGCTCAAGCAGCACCGAAAGTTAATCGCGCTTTAGAACATCGCACTTATCGAATTATTGAAAACGGCCAAACAAAGTACTCATTTACCAGCAAATCAGCCGGTATTACAATCAATACTAAAAAAGATTTAACCAAATTAGTGACCAAACAAAACTACTGGCGTTGGCCCCTTGCACTATTGCAATCGGCTCAGGCTGATGATAGCTCAGCGGTTGGACAACTAACCATCAATCACACTGATTTGAAAACCCTACTACAAAAAATCACCACGACTGCCAATCAAACCAAACGAACAAAAACTGAAAACGCCAAGTTAGTTTATCAACATAACCAAGTTGAGATTAAGAAAGAAGTTCAAGGAACCGAATTAGATCAAGCTAAACTTAAGACGGTCGTCACCAAAGCAATTAGTAATGGTGACAGTCATATCACCCTTAAAGACGCCTACGTCACTCCGACCGTTACCAGCACGAGTGCTAGTTTAAAGACGGCCAAAGTAAAATCAGCGAAATACGCTACCGAAAAGGCCACCTATAATATCAACGGTCATAAATTCACGATTCCTCACGACCTAATTCTCAGTTGGATTAAAGTCGATAAGCAAGGCAAAGTGAGTTTAGACCAAAACGCTGTTCTGACTTACGTGAAGCAATTGAATGATAAGTATCATACCTATCATACGACGCGTCAGTTCAAGAGTACGGCGCGTGGGACCGTATCCGTCAGCGGTGGGTTTTATGGCTGGACCATTAAGACCGAAGCAGAGGCCAAAGCCCTTGCTACTGAAATTTTGAAAGGCAAGGACTTTACCCGCTCACCAATCACCAGTGGTTCCGGATATAACAACAAGGGCACCGACATCGGCAACACCTACGTCGAAGTTGATAAAGAAAATCAGCATATGTACGTCTACGTTGATGGGAAGCTCAAAGTTTCAACGGACATCGTTACTGGAAAGCCCGGTAAACACGCTACAACAACGGGTGTTTGGTACATCTGGAATAAGGAAAAGAACGCGACCCTTAAAGGTGATAATGACGATGGCTCAAGTTATTCCCAACCAGTTTCTTATTGGATGCCGTTCGATGACACTGGCGAAGGAATTCACGATTCTTCATGGCAAACTCAATATGGTGGTACTTGGTACAAGAAGCACGGCTCGCATGGTTGTGTGAACACCCCACCTTCTGTCATGAAAAAAGTTTTTGCTGCCGTGCCAGTCGGAACACCAGTCATTGTTTTCTAATTTAAATCTAATTTAACCAAGCCGGTCTGAATGTTATCAGGCCGGCTTTTTCATCCCTTTTAGCCGTCGTTTGATGTCATAATGATACGTGTAAGCGGTCGTTTTATGGTATTATTTATTAAAACAAACTAATAAATCTGGGGGACCAACTGCTATGCTATTAAAAACACTCGTAAAGCCTAAAGAACGCCTCGTCACCATTACGGCGGACGCGACCTTAGAGGACGCCTTAAAAGTCTTGGAGGATTCCGGCTTCCGCTGTATTCCAATCTTAGATGAAACCGGTCATATCTTCCGCGGCAACATCTATAAGATGCACATCTATCGGCACAAGTCACGGGGCGGCGACATGTCGCTTCCCGTGACGACCCTGCTTAAAAATGCCACGAAAACGATTCAAGTCGACTCCGCCTTCTACAACATCTTCTTCTCCATCAAAGATTTGCCATACATTGCGGTGCTCGATGAACACGGCTATTTCTATGGCATTCTCACTCATACGCGTCTGCTCGACATGCTCTCACAATCTTGGAACGTTAATGTTGGTAGCTATGTTTTAACAGTTGTCTCCGTTGGTGAACGTGGTGATCTTGCAGCCATGGCTAAGATTATCACGAAATATACTTCAATCGCCGGCTGCCTGACCTTAGACGTCCAAAACGGGACACTCGGTTATCGGACGCTCTTTACCTTGCCAGAAAATGTCGACAGTGAAAAGCTCAAACGAATTATCGACAACTTGAATCGCAAACAATTTAAAGTCATCGAAGTGGAAGATTTACAAGCTGAATAATCACAGTTGCCCCAAGGTTACCTTGGGGCTTTTTTAATGAGATGAATTTTCAGATCAAAAGCGACCAGCTTAAGACTGCTGAAAACAGTTCGAATTAGCGTAAACCTGTCTGACTGAAGCGTCCTACCACCGACTTACAGGCATTTTTGTCAATTGTCGGAACGTGGTGGGCGCAGATTTGAGTCAAAATATCGCGTCTCAAATGCTGGCCGTTCACTCCCTAATGCCATATTGACGAAACGTGTTCGGGTCAGCTGTGTTCCAGCAATTGGCACCCAGCTCCGGAAGTCTTAGTAGAACACACACTGGAATCTTGATGAAGCATTAAATTATCGCTGACTAATTTCAAACTATTTAAATCTACCTGCTAATTTTAACGACCAATATCATTTATCTAAAATCGTTTGACAAACATAATAGTCAATGATAAAGTAGTCAACATTAAATAAAGATTAGAAAATAATTAAACGCGACGATTAGGAAAGTAGCACTTAAGCAATTGTTCAGAGAGGTTCCGGTTGGTGAAAGGAATTCATATTGCTATCTTGTGAAAATCCCCTAATCACGGTAAGTGCGATCATTATTTGTGAGTACTTAATGGCAGCATCCATTATCATGCTAGCGCATCGTCACTTAACTTACCGTGCGTGAAGTGAGGCCAGTTTACTGGCAAATAATAGGTGGTACCGCGGAAACGCCCTATATCAATCAACTACTTGATTGGTATAGGGCGTTTTTATTGTCTAATCGAAGGAGGAATTTCTATGTTAACAGGAACTCATTTAATACAGCTAAAAAATGGTTTTCATTTATTTACTCGGACAGTTGGTCACGGGCCAGTCAAAGTATTATGCGTTCACGGTGGCCCTGGTAGTAATCATACTGAATTTGAAAACTTTGCCACTGAGCTAGGTGAAGAAAATTTTCAAATCAGCATGTATGATCAATTAGGCTCCTTTTACTCAGATCAACCTGACTTTTCAAGGCCTGAAAATCAACAGTTCTTGTCTTTGGATTATTATTTGTCTGAATTAGAAGAAGTCCGCCAGCAGCTCGGACTCGAAGACTTTTACTTACTTGGTCACTCGTGGGGGGGCTTATTGGCTCAAGAATATGCTCTGAAATATGGTCAGCACCTCAAAGGCTTAATTATCATGAGTATGATTGATAACATCGCTGAATACACACCACACGTCAATAAATTGCGCGAACAAACGTTAATAGCGAGCCAAGTTAGCTATATGCAAGATATTGAAAACGCGGAGGCCTTTGATGATCCAGAATACAAAAGCCTTGTCACGACTCTCAACCGGCACTTCGTTTGTCGTCATCCGGAAAATGCGCCTCGTCAATTAGTCTCAACACTAGCTACCCCTGTTTATAATTATTTTCAGGGCAATAACGAATTCGTGATGGTTGGGGCATTAAATGGCTGGGATCAACGTGCAAACCTCCATAAAATCATGACACCTACTTTACTCACTTTTGGGGAATACGACACGATGCCGCTATCAGTTGCCCGGCGTATGCAGCGAACTCTTCCAAAGGCACGGTTAACTTTAACGCCAGATGGTGGTCATTGTCATAGTGTAGATAATCCCACCGCTTTCTTCCATAGCTTGAGACGCTATCTCACCGATGTCGAAACCAATCAATTTACAGCATATTAATTGAGGAGGAACGCTAATGTTGATGAAAAAATTGACAACTATTAGTTGCCTTTTACTAGTACTAAGTAGTCTAACCGCTTGTGGGCAAGCACATGCCAATGTCACAACCACCAGGAAAACCCTGCATTTGATGCAGGATAGTGAATTAACCTCATTGGATACCTCAAATACAGCCACACTTACACAATGGAACGTCTTACAACAATCCATGGAAGGCCTCTATCGCATGAACGCTCAGAATAAAGTGGTCGGTGCAATGGCCACTAAAGTCGTTAAACCAACAAATCATGGCAAAACCTACACCTTTCACTTACGACGAAATGCAAAGTGGAGTAATGGTCACACCGTCACTGCCAAAGATTTCGTAACAGCTTGGCAACGCTCTGTCAGTGCCACTTCTACCTCTGGTTATAGTTACATATACGAAGGTATCAAAAACGCTGCTCAAATTTCAGCCGGACATAAATCTGTTAAATCATTGGGCGTTACTGCAGTGAATAAGCACACTTTAAAAGTTACGCTCAGCCACGCCATGCCATACTTGAGTAAGATGCTCACCATGCCCGCTTTCTTTCCCCAGGATCATCAAGTGGTGTCCAAATACGGGAAAGATTACGGAACTACTAGTACAAAAATGGCCTACAATGGCCCGTTCGCCGTTAAAGGTTGGAACGGGACTAATGATTCTTGGAATTTGTTAAAAAATACATACTATTACGATAAAAGTGACATCAAGTTAAATAAAATAACAATGCAAGTTGTCAAAGACTCCACAACTGCCCATAATCTCTTCTCACAAAATAAATTAGATGACGCTACTGTCACCGGCGTCACCGCGCAGGGTGTTCAAAATGACTCGCATCTAAAACACGTCAGTAAAGCTGGCACTTATTATTTACGTCTCAACATGCAAAAAAATCGGGCTTTAAACAATCAATATTTACGTCAAGCCTTGAATCTTGTGCTTAATAAAAAAACACTCACCAAAAATATTTTGAGTGATGGTTCAACACCTGCTTACAATTATGTCACACCAGGTTTAACCACCGATCCCACTACGGGCAAGGATTTTGGTACTGAAACTCAAAGCACCTACCGACACAATGTTGCTAAAGCACAAGTATTATGGAATAAGGGTCTCAAGCAACTTGACCGTTCTTCTGTAACATTAAAGCTAGTTAGTGATGACACGACGGTCGCTAAGAATATTGACCAGTTTGTTCAAGCCGCTGTAGCACAAAACCTGAAACATGCCAAAATGTCAGTTTCAGCGATACCTTCAAAGGCCTCCGGCGAAGCAGTTACTAACGGAAATTACGATTTGACTTATACACTCTGGCTAGCAGACTACGCGGACCCGATTTCCTTTTTCGACATTCTGACAAAGAACAATCCGCAAAACTACGGGCACTATGATGACACTGTTTTCAATCAACAAATCACCGCTGCACACAACCAGAACGCAACTAACACACAATCATACTGGCAAAATATGAGAACTGCCGCCAAACGTCTCAACCAAACAGCAGCAGTCGTACCGCTTTACAACATGACTGAAAGTCACCTTGTAAATTCTAATTTAAATGGTGTCAGCTATCATGCGGTTGGCGAAAACGATTATACGCGTGCTTACTTCAAATAATTGTCTGGGTTCTGAAATGAACACCAGTCATTATGCACTATATCTGCCCATAATGAACTCTCATCGCCAACTTCACTATGAGTCGATTAGATTATTTTGTTCAACTGACATCGTAATGACTCGACAAAAAAACCATTATTTCAATGACTCATCCTTCATCGAAATAACGGTTTTTAGTCTGATTTGTAAAAATCACACCCTACTGAATCCGGTCACTAAAGTGCAAGACCCGATCCAAGCTGTACATAATTGGCGCGGTGATACTCATGATAATCAACTCTGATAAAGCAGTTGTTAGATACGTCGGCCAGAAAGCGACGCCGCTACTCATCATGGTAATCATCAGTGCGATCATAAACATCGAAACGGTGAATAGCGCGATATTCAGTAACATCCGTTGCCAAACCGTCTTCAATTTAGGGGCCAACCACGTCAATACCAGCAGGGCTAATAATGATTGGCCGCCACCAAAGAGAACGTTGAAGAGACTCGCACCGGGACCAAAAGCGTCAAACAAAATAACGCCAGCAACAATTCCCCAAATATACTTGCGATTGAACACGGCTAAGTGGTTCAACCCTTCAGAAACGCGGAATTGAATTGCGCCCGATGCTAAGCTAAAAGCTGCGGGGCCTAGGCATAGTACAACATACATTGCAGCGACTAGGGCGTTGATAATCCATGGTCGAATTTTTGATTGTGTCATTCGCTTAATTCCTCCTAGTTTTTTTAACGTGGGATGGTTACGAACCACGTATTGATTGAAACAAAGCGAATATAATCGTAGCACGCTCTAGTAGTTCCCGCAAGCTTGCTAATTGAAAATGCTGGTAGGAATAAATAAGTTACCTAATGTAGCCGCCATTACCGCCTTAATTGCTGGCATCCGGTTGCCGGCCTCTTCAAAGACGACCGCCTGCTTACTCTGGAAGACATCATCCGTAATTTCAAACGCCGTCATTCCGTACTGTTCGCCTAATTTGGCTCCCAGCTGCGTCTTTAGATCGTGTAGTGCTGGTAAGCAATGCATGACAATCGTCGATGACTTGCCAGTAGCTGCGAGTAACGCAGTATTAATTTGAAACGGCAATAGTTGCTTGATCCGCTCACCATAGTCGACCTGCTCGCCCATTGAGACCCAGACATCCGTATAAAGCGCATCAGCCTGAGTAACGGCTTGTTGCGGATCAGCCGTAATCACGACCGTGCTCCCAGCTGCCTGCGCATACTGTTGGGCCAACGCGACCACTGCTGGGGCTGGCTGTAACGCTACCGGGGCCCCGATAGCGATATTGATGCCGAGCATCGCTCCCGCCACAAGTAAACTATTAGCCATATTATTGCGACCATCACCAACGTACGCTAACGTCAACCCTTTTAAATGACCAAAATGTTCCTTTAATGTTAAAAAATCCGCTAAAATCTGCGTCGGGTGCCACTCATCGGTCAATCCGTTCCAGACTGGTACACCACTATAGGTCGCTAAGTCTTCGACCGTGCTTTGTTTAAAGCCCCGAAATTCAATACCATCATACATGGACCCCAGTACTTTCGCCGTATCAACAACTGACTCCTTCGTCCCGAATTGGATGTCGTCCTTACCCAAAAACTCTGGATTCGCGCCCAGATCATTAGCCGCCACAGTAAACGCAGAACGTGTCCGTGTCGACATTTTTTCAAACAGCAACGCAATATTTTTTCCTTGTAAATAAGGGTGTGGGATATGGTGTGCTTTAAGGGTCTTCAAGTGACTAGCAAAGTCAATTAAGTAAGCTAATTCTGTTGGTGTATAGTCGATTTCCTTCAAGAATGACCGACCTTCAAATTGATTATTCATTCGTCGTGACCTCCGTTGTCAAAGTTGTCAGTACCTTTGCAATCAAGGCAATCCCAGCTAATAAATCGGCCGGTTGCATCACAATTGGGGGTAACAAACGTAACGTATTATCGCCAGCTGATAACGTCAATAAGCCTTCTACTTGTAGCCGGGTGATGACTTGATTAACCGGGATTTGTTCATCTAAGTGGATTCCAATCATTAGGCCCTTCCCCGTGATTTGTTTCACTACCGGTATCGGTTCGACTTGAGTCGCTAGGGATTGCCAGACAAGTTTGGCATGGGCTCGAACCGTCGTTAACAGCGCCGGTGTTAATTGGGTCAAGACACGTTTTGCCGCCGCCATAGCAACAGCATTACCGGCGAACGTCGAGCCATGGCTGCCCGGACCAAAGGCAGTGGCTAATTGCCGCCGACCAACCATTGCCCCCACTGGCAAGCCATTCGCTAAGCCCTTGGCGACCGTGTAGATATCAGGATCCAGGCCGTAACCTTCATAGGCCATCCGGTAACCAGTCCGACCGATTCCCGTCTGCACCTCATCAATAATCAACAAAACACCCGTTGCTTGGCATTTCGCATTAACCGCTTGTAACCAAGCTGTTTGTCCCGCAAAGACGCCGCCTTCACCTTGAACGACTTCTAAAATAACGGCCGCCAACTCTGGTGTGATTTTGTCCAAAGCCGCGTCGTCATTATAGGTTGCAAACGTGATGCCAGGCACTAATGGCGCATAGCCAGCCTGAATATGAGGATTGCCCGTCATCGACATAGCGCCATAGGTTCGACCGTGAAATGAATGCTGAAAAGCTAAGATGCCGGTTTTACCTGTGTACTTCCGTGCGAGTTTTAATGCAGCTTCATTAGCTTCGGTTCCGGAATTTGCAAAGTATACGAGTCGCTCTTCACCATTCGCTAACAGGCCGGCAACGGCATCTTGTAATTCATTTTCGTATAAATTCGACGTATGCCAGATATGCGTCAACTGCTGGGTGACGGCCGCCTGAATTTGTGGTTGGTGATACCCAAAGTTGCAGACCCCGATTCCCGCCGTAAAATCTAAATACGTCTTGCCATGATTATCAGTCAGATGAACGCCCTGACCATCCGTAATGGCAAATGGAAAACGTTGATAGGTTGGAAACACGTGTTGCATGGTCATACGGCCACCTCCTGAATAATTGCGGTTCCTGGTTGATCGATTGCATTCGTAATAATAGCCTGCTTGACTCCCGTCTGAATCGCGGCAATTGCAGCTTGAACTTTGGGTTGCATTCCCGCGGTGATCACAGCTGTTCGAATCAATTGCTGAGCTTGTTGTGGCGATAGTGATGTCATCACATTACCGTGATGTATAATTCCCGGGACATCGGTTAGCAAAACCAATTTTTCAGCATGTAGTTGTTGGGCTAGCACGGTCGCTGCCATATCCGCATTGACATTGAGCCATTGTCCCGTCTCGGTTAAGGCTAAAGGGGCCAAAATACCGATATGATGAGCCAACAATTGCATTAATTGCACTTGATTGACAGCGGTGAGCCGGCCGACATACCCTAGCTGTCGATAATCAATCAATTCACCAGTTAGTAACTGATTATCCGCCGCATTGAGCCCCAACACAGGTAGGTGATGTTGCGTTAATTTTGCAAGTAAGGCTGGTTGCGCATCTCCTAGCAGGGCCAACTTGGTGAGCACTAAGGTCGCCGCATCCGTCACCCGCAACCCGTTCACCTTATGCACGGGCAAAGCAAGCTGAGTCGTCAGTCGATTGATCATTGGCCCCCCACCGTGTACGATCAGAATCTGATAATGCTGTTGGTACCACTGTGCGATTTGGTCAAAGAAAGTGGTGCTCAATTGGCTAATCGCCTGGCCCCCAATCTTAATTACAATTAATTTTGTCATTTTCACCACCTCCGTTTAAGTATGATAGCTCGCGTTAATTTTGACGTAATTGTAAGTCAAGTCACAACCCCAAGCCTGACCACTTGCTGTACCGTGATGTAAATCAACATCGATCATAATCTGGTTATCACGTAAGGTCGCCTGCACCGCTGCCATATCAAAGTCAACGGCCAGACTTTGTTGAACAAGTAAAACGCCGTTCATTTCAATATCGACCGTCGCCACATCGATGTCTGCATCAGTGGCGCCAATCGTGCTAATGATTCGCCCCCAATTCGGGTCTTCACCGAAAACGGCCGCCTTAACGAGGTTAGAGCCAACAATTGCTTTGGCGATTTGCTGACCGTCAAACGTTGTAGCGGCGTGGACCACATTACATTCGACTAACTTGGTCGCACCCTCACCGTCAGCAGCAATTTGCTTGGCAAGTTGGCCTAAGACATAGTGCAACGCCTGATTAAAAATATCATAGTCGGTGGTACCCGCTTGTAAACTCGGATTATCTGCCAGACCATTCGCCAACGTGACCACCATGTCATTAGTAGACGTGTCACCGTCAACAGTAATTTGATTGAATGTCTGATCAACGTTAGTACTTAGCATGTCCTGTAAAACTGGCCCGTCTATTTGGGCATCGGTGGTGACAAAACCAAGCATGGTTGCCATCTTGGGATGAATCATTCCAGAACCTTTGGCAAAACCGGTCAAGGTAACTAACTGGCCGCTGAGTTCACACTGCACACAGACGGTTTTTGGATGCTGGTCTGTCGTTAACACGGCGTAGGTCACCGCGTCACTCTTCGTTGGTGTCAATTGCGGCAAGCCGTTTTTGATTTTATCCATGGGTAACTGAGCACCAATCAGCCCAGTCGAAGCAACGCCAATCAAGTTCGGCGCCACGTTTAGTTTATTCGCTAACCAGGCTTGTTCTTGCAGCGCATTCTGCCACCCCTGCTCGCCAGTACAAGAATTGGCGATTGCACTATTCAGCAGCAGTCCCTGTAATTGGTGGCCCTGGTCGATTATCTGTTTAGTTAACTTAGTTGGTGCTGCCTGAAACTGATTCGTCGTATAAGTTCCAGCCGCACTGGCAGGCACTTTTGAAAATAGCCAACCAAAATCTTTTTTATGACGACGAAGACCAATATGAATGCCATCACTGTAAAAACCTGCCGGCCACTGAAAGGCAACCGTTTCAAACTTCGTATTCGTTAAAACTTGCATCTGCATAACTTCCTCTCTTATTGCACCTTATCAGGGAAATACAGGTAACGTCGGTAATCCGGCCGTAACCGCGAAATCAAAATAGCGATTAAAATTCTGAACGGCCTGCCCCGCAGCACCTTTCATCAAATTGTCAATGACGCTCACAACCACGATGGTGTTCGTGACCGGATTATAATCAACGCCTAACGCACAGTTATTAGACCCAACAACGTCCTTGAGCGTCGGCATCCCCGTTGGTAGCACTTGCACGAACGGCTGCTCATGATAGGTCGCGGTAAAAGCAGCGCGGACCTGCGTCGTTGTCAATGCTGACTTCGCTTTGGCATAAATCGTCGTCATAATCCCACGCGTTACTGGAATCAAAGTGGTAGTAAATTCAATCGCAGAAATCGCGGACCACCACTGCTGTAACTGTTGCATCATTTCAGGGATATGTTGATGTTGATTCAACTTATATAAACTCAAATTATCATTCACAGCGACGTAATGACTCGCAGCTGTCGCTCGTTTGCCAGCACCAGATAAGCCGGACTTAGCATCCACAACAATCGAAGTCGGTTCGACCAACTGCTGCTGAGCAAGTGGCGCTAGTCCTAATAACGTAGCAGTCGCATAGCAGCCGGGATTCGCAATGTAGGTGGACAACGGCGCCGGCATATCAGCTAAGCCGTAGCTCGCCTGCGCCAAAGCGGTCGCCGCTGCTGGATCACGTTGGTACCACCGCTGATATTGCTCTGGATCATGCAAGCGGAAGTCACCAGATAAATCGATGACTGGAAAATGAGCAGCGATGAATGGTAATGCCAATTGTCGCGTGATACCCGCTGATGTCGCAAAGAACACAATCGCGTTATCGCGCATGATTGCCGTCGCATCGAATGGTCGAATAACCGCCGTTTCTTTCTGGTACATGGCTGCCACCGTCTTTAATGCCACCGTAGTTGCTCCCACGTGCCCGTATAATTGGATGCGATCGATCTCGGGATGTTGTTTCAAGAGCCGGTACAACACCATGCCACTGTACCCCGTAACGCCAACTAGCGCGACTTGCATATAATCACCTCAAATATTCAAAAATAGTGTATTAGCTGCATGTTCATGCAGAAAGTATGATTCACACTATATTCTCATCGCTTTTAAATTGCAAGCTTTATTGAAAAAATATTCATTTTTATTCTATTGATTGCATATTTTTAGCTTTATTCAGTGTTTTATGCATTTAACATGTATTTTTAATTGACATCCACAATAAAATGATGTTTACTTATCCCATTAACCAAAATGAAATTTTAACCAAATTATCAGAAAGGGTGCGATTGGGATGAACAAATACTTAACTTTAGCAGATGGCACACAGTGGATTGGAACGGCAATTGGGGATTGCCAGCTAGAGGCTGCGGGGCGCATCGTCTTCAATACGGGAATGACGGGTTATCAGGAAACATTGACTGATCCATCCTACCTAAATCAAATGATTGCCTTCACTTACCCATTAATTGGTAATTATGGTATCGATCCGACCGTGGCCCAGGCACCAACGATTGGCGCACAAGCCATCATCGTTCACGAGCTGGCCACTTTTAATGATCACTATACTAGTCGCCAATCACTGGCAAGTTTTCTGACAATCCACCATGTAGCCGGCATTGAAGGCGTCGATACTCGTGACCTAACGATTCACATTCGCCAAACGGGAGCCCAGATGGCAATCTTGAGCAATCATCCCATCACTGATTTTGAAGCGCAACTCGCCACATTCGCACCCCAAGTACTAACGGCTACCCCCCTCCCAGTAGCGACGACCACCATCCGTCCACGCGTCGCGATTCTCAACTTTGGTGAAAAAGCAGCTATCACCGCTGAATTGCAAGCCCGGGGCGCGGACGTTGTTGTCCTTCCACCTACAGCTAGTCTCAAGGCCGTGGCCGCGTATCACCCTGACGGAATTTTGTTATCCAACGGTCCCGGTGATCCGACTGACTATCACACTTACTTAGCGACCATTCGCCAACTCGCACAACGTTATCCGCTGGCTGGCATTTGCCTTGGTCATCAGTTGATTGCACTCGCCTATGGTGCTCGGACTTACCAGCTTTCCTTTGGTCACCACGGGCTAAACCATCCGGTACAAGCCTGCGCTGACGGTCGTATTATCATGACTTCGCAAAATCATGATTACGCCGTCGATCCGGCATCGATCAAGGGCACCCCGCTGATCGTCACGCACACTGAATTAAATGACGGCAGCATCGAAGGCTTGCGCCTACCGCACCAGGCCGTAATGTCGGTGCAATTCCATCCCGAAGCACACCCGGGGCCCCAGGAAGCTGGGCAATTTTTCGATGATTTCTTACTAACAATTCAAAAGGAGGCGGTTGTTAATGCCTAAAAACAATGCCATTCATTCGATTGCTGTCATCGGTTCTGGTCCAATCAAAATCGGTCAAGCCGCTGAGTTCGACTATGCCGGTACTCAGGCTTGTCTAAGCCTTAAAGCGGCCGGCTATCATGTCATTTTGATCAATTCAAACCCAGCAACCATCATGACTGACACGGCCACCGCCGACGAAGTCTACTTAGAACCTCTGACTTTGACCAGTGTCACTAAAATTCTGCGGGCCGCCCACCCTGATGCTTTGCTCCCGACACTTGGTGGACAAACCGGATTGAACCTAGCGATGGCGTTAGATCAGGCTGGCGTTCTTAATGAGTTGAAGATCCAACTGCTAGGGACTTCCCTAGCCACCATCAATCAAGCTGAAGACCGGGCAGCATTTAAAACACTTATGAAGCGGCTCCATCAACCGATTCCAGCAAGTACCACTGTTCACCACGTGACCAGTGCATTGTCGTTTGCTGAAAAAATCGGTTATCCGGTCATTGTTCGTCCAGCCTTTACACTCGGGGGTTCAGGTGGCGGCATTGCCAATAATGCCGCCGAATTGACCCAAACGTTACAGCGGGGGTTGACCATGTCCCCCGTCACCGAGTGCTTGATTGAACAAAGTATCGCCGGCTTCAAAGAAATTGAATTCGAAGTCATGCGTGATAATCAGGGTACCAAGATCATCGTCTGTTCCATGGAAAACTTCGATCCGGTCGGTATTCACACTGGCGATTCTATCGTGTATGCCCCCGTTCAGACTTTGACTGACACTGAATATCAGCAGCTACGAACGGCGGCTTTGACGATTGTGGAAGCCCTCGACATTAGAGGTGGGTGCAACGTTCAACTCGCTCAAGATCCGAATAGTCGTCAGTACTACGTCATCGAAGTGAACCCGCGGGTCAGTCGTTCATCGGCGCTAGCTTCTAAAGCGACGGGATATCCAATTGCCAAAATTGCAGCCGATATCGCAATTGGTCTAAATTTATCTGAGATCAAGAATCCAGTCACGCAGACAACCTACGCGGCCTTTGAACCAGCTTTAGACTATGTGGTTGCCAAAATCCCCCGGTTTGCGTTTGACAAGTTTCCAACGGCCGACGCTCACTTGGGAACACAGATGAAAGCCACGGGGGAGGTCATGGCGATTGGGTCAACCTTGGAGGAAGCCACGCTCAAGGCGATTGCTTCGCTTGAAATCGATCCCAAGACCCAAGCGTCCTTGACCCCTGACCACCACGTCACCACGACTGAATATATCGACCAATTGACCCACCCGACAGATCAGCGGCTCTTCTATCTATTGGCGGCGCTGCAAGCGGGTTGGCCGTTAGCAAAATTAGCGACGCTAACGCAAATCACGCCATTTTTCTTGAGTAAGTTACAGCACATCGCCCAACTCATCCGGAATATCAAGCAAGTGCCGACGTCCCAACACCTCTTATCGGCGAAAAAGTACGGTGTGAGTCTGGCGACCATGGCGCATTATGCCCAAACTTCGGTAGCGACCATTGCTGCCATGACTGCTGATTTACCCTTCGTTTATAAAATGGTCGATACGTGTGCTGGTGAATTTGCCAGTGTTACACCATATTTTTACAGCACTGCTTTTGGACAAACTAACGAGAGTCACCCACTAGGACACAGTATTTTAGTACTCGGATCAGGCCCCATTCGAATCGGACAAGGCATCGAATTCGACTACACCACCGTTCACTGTGTCAAGGCCATTCAACAAGCTGGCTACCATGCAATCATCGTCAATAACAACCCCGAGACGGTCTCCACCGACTTTTCTACCTCGGATAAGCTTTATTTCGAGCCACTAACAATCGAACGTTTGATGCCAATCATTGCGTTGGAGCAACCCGCGGGCGTCATCGTTCAATTTGGGGG
Organism: Lactiplantibacillus sp. C232; assembly: GCF_023806725.1. Taxonomy (NCBI): domain Bacteria; kingdom Bacillati; phylum Bacillota; class Bacilli; order Lactobacillales; family Lactobacillaceae; genus Lactiplantibacillus; species Lactiplantibacillus sp. C232. Next base: position 154,313 of record NZ_JAMSKZ010000005.1, on the reverse strand, counting down.
CCAAACTGCGATCAACCTTGCCTATCAGCTCACTAAATTAGGAGTCACCGTCCTAGGAACCAGTGTGTCCGCTACCGATTTGACCGAAGACCGGCAATCTTTTGCGGACTGTTTACGTCTACTAAAGATTGCCCAAGCCGCTGGAACGACCGTAACTGAGTTATCCGGTGCCCGTCAAGCAGCTCACGCAATCGGTTACCCCTTACTCGTACGGCCAAGCTTTGTACTCGGCGGCCGGGCCATGGCAATCGTTCATAACGATCATGAGCTCACGCCAGTTATTAAATCAGCGGTGGCAGCTGGCCATGGTGCGCCTATCTTAATGGACCAATACTTGGCGGGAACCGAGTGTGAAGTTGACGTTCTCTCCGACGGAACGTCGTGCTTCATTCCAGGAATCATGGAACATATTGAAGGTGCTGGCGTTCATTCTGGCGATTCCATTACAGTCTATCCACCACAGCACCTCAGCCCTGCTGTTCAAGATAAGATCGTCACCATTGCCACCAAATTAGCACAACACCTCCACTGTGTCGGTATGATGAACATTCAGTTCGTCGTCACCGATGATGTCTACGTAATCGACGTTAATCCGCGGGCAAGTCGAACAGTTCCTTACATGAGCAAGGTTACTCACTTGCCACTGGCACAATTGGCAACCCGGCTAATTCTCGGTCAAAGTTTAGCAACCCTTGGCCTAGTCCCCGGACTCTTGACACCCGCTCCACAACAAATTGCTATAAAGGCCCCAGTCTTCTCTTTCAATAAATTGCCACAATCACCAGTCGTTTTAAGTCCTGAGATGAAATCAACTGGTGAGACTCTTGGTATCGGCCCGACTTTCACGACCGCTTGGCATGCCGCCATGGCTGATAGTTATCACTTAGAGACTTGGCAAACCGTGGATGGTCTCATCACCGATATTGCCACTGTGGCGCAACCCGCGGTCCAGGAACTGTTCGCGGCTAACCACCTCACCGTCACAACAATCGCTAACACGACTGATTGGCCTGCAAAGACTAAAGCAGTGGGTTTCACGCTTAATGACCAACCTGATAATCCCGTGGCTATCGCTGCATTGAATCATGGACAACCATTGATTACGGCGATTGATACGCTTAAGACCCTATTGGCCAGTACGACAACGATGGTAAGCGAATAAGCCTGCTTCTTCGTACTTAGTCCAACTAACGAAGTCTCCTGGATGGCCATATCAAGCTCACCACCATGCGATCCTGTTTTTTCACAGCAAAAATGCTTATCAAGACTGGTATCTCGCCAATCATCTTGATAAGCATTTTTTAGTCATCACCCAGCAACCTGTCCATCATGAGCGCCAAAGTTTAATTTATCTTGAATCCGATGCCGAAATTCAGCAAAATCGACACTCAACCGTGACCGTGGATGTGGTAATGGATTTGTCACAATTTCTTTGATTCTCCCAGGACGAGGCGTCATCACAATAATTCGGTCACTCAAGTAGACTGCCTCATCGATATCATGAGTAACTAAAATCATCGTCGTCTGTGTCTGCTGCCAAACCTGTTCGATGACATTCTGAATATCCGCACGTGTAAACGCATCAAGAGCCCCCATCGGCTCATCCAAAAGTAGGAGCTGCGGGTTCATGATAATTGACCGCGCGAGGGCAGCTCGTTGGGCCATCCCACCAGAAACCTGATGCGGATAAGCATTTTCAAAGCCTTTTAGCCCCATCAATTCAATATAATGGTCGACCAATTGGTGGTCATAATGCCGACCACGCGTCACTTTCAGGCCGACACTAATATTCTCCTTGATTGTTGACCATGGAAAAAGGCTGCCATGTTGGAAAACATAACCGCGAGAATTATCTGGTCGCTTAATCTGCTGATTATCGATCGTTAGCTGACCGCTAGCGGGATGGTCTAATCCAGAAATCAGGCGTAGTAACGTGGTCTTACCACAACCAGACGGCCCAATGATTGCTACGAACTCACCCGGATTGACGGTGAAATCAATATCATCTAGCACGTCGATCTGATGACCATCATTGTCTTGAAGCCGCTGATTAACATGTTGAACTGCAAGTAATCCCATCTTATAAGCTCCTTTCTAGTGAGCACCATCACGCCAACGTAGGCAGTAATCTTGAATTTTGGTAAACACCGCAAATAACACTGAAAACAGAATCGCCATAATCACAATTGCCGCATAGACTTGTGTATAATTCCCGGTACCCTTTGCCCAGTTGATAAACCAGCCCAGTCCGACCTTAGCACCAATCATCTCGGAAATTACCAGCATTGTAAACGACAATCCCATTGCCGTATAAACGCCAGTAAAGATACTTGGCAACGCTCCGGGAAGGACGATTTTGCGGATAATCTGCCACTCACTAAATCCTAAGGTCTTTGCTGATTCGAAGTATTCCTTGCTAATCCCTTGAACGCCACCAATCGTCATGAAGGCCACTGGAAACCAAACCGAGAAGGCAATCAAGAAGACTTCGGCCATGTAACTAGTCGGAAAGATGACCATCGTCAGCGGCATCCATGCAGCCGCAGGGATAATCCCGATGACCTTCAAGTAGGGGAATGCCCAGTAGTTAAACTCACGATAGCGTCCCATGCCCAAACCAAGTAAGATTCCAAGAATGGTCCCAATCACAAAACTAATCAACCAAAGCGCTAATGATGACAACGTCGAAGCCCAGAGCAAGCCGGCATTTTCGCGCATCTGGTCCAAGATTTGTGCAAAGCTCACGAAGAAAGGCTGTTCTAGAACGGCAAACTTTTCGGTCAGAAGATCCTGCACGATCAGCAAGCCAACTAACGAAACGTTCAACTGGGCAAAATGTCCATTATACCGGCGAATTCGACCATTTGTAACTGCGCCAATCAGCGTAACAATCAATAAATAAGCAAAGTACCCACCTAAAAACCAATGATACGTCTGATTATTAACGGTTTCCTGTGATACAACCAATTGGTTTTCAAAATACGCAATTGCTAATACGACTAAACTAACAATGTTCCAGGTTAAGTGCCAGGGCTTCCAATAACGGCCAGTTGTCTTAGCTGCCTGCACAGCTTTTTTTCGACTCAATTGGACTGCTGTTATTTGCATACTATTCTACCTCCTTGAACTTAGTTCTTAGATAAATCTGGATACCAATAAGCTTGCTTCAACAATTGCTTGTTATTCGTATTCTTCTTCAAATATCCTGCTTGCTTCAATTGCTTGATATAATAACTTAAATCTTCTTTACCTGTCTTAAGATTTAGTTCAAAATGTTCATCTTTCAAGATCTGGGTCACATTCTTCACATTGATAAACTTCGTCTTGGAGACATACCCCTTATTTAATTCAATCTTTGCTGTCTCTTCAGGATGGTTATTGATCCAAGCAGCGGCTTGTTTGTATGAACGGACAATGGCCTTAGCCTTCGCTGGATTCTCTTTGACTAACTTGCTCGAAACGTACAAGTAACAGCAAGCACCCTTTGATTTCATTCCCATTGCAGCCATCTTAGCATTGCCACTATTGTTATTATTATCAATAATGGTCTTAAACCCAGATTCCTTTTGTGCTTGGTAAGCATACGGATCGACCGTCCCAATTGCATCGACCTGCCCTTTTTCAGCCGCCTTTGCCAATAAATCAGTGCTGTAAACCTTCCACGTTACTCCCGTCTTCGGATCAATACCCGCATGTTGAAGTGCAATGGACGTCACGTATTGTGGTGTTGAACCCTGAGCCGGAATCCCAATCGTCTTGCCTTTTAAGTCCTTAACACTCTTAATGCTTGAGTTTTTCGGAACCAGCAACTTGATACAGCCTTGGTGGATTCCACCAACAGCTTTGATTTGCGCCCCGTTTTGAATCGCAGGTAAGTATTGAAAATCACCATTTTGCGCGTCATATTTGCCACTCGCAAAACCCGCTTCTAGGTCACTGATATCCCGCGGGTTCGCTACTAGTTTGGCCTTGATACCATTTTTCTTAAAGAACCCCTTCTCATACGCGATATAATTTGGCGCATTACAAATAGAACCGTCCTTAGCTGGTATCGTTACTTCACCATACTTATAGGTTTTAGATGTATCCTTACTACTAGCACTGCTACTGCCGCAGCCAGCTAATACTGTTCCCAGTGCAATAAAACTTAATAATCCAAAAATAATTTCCTTTTTTCGCATACGCGAAGCCTCCCCAAAAATATATAATAAAAAATCGCCCCACTGTCGTTATGACAGAAGGACGATGACTCGTGTTACCACCTTTAATTCGACTATTTTTCGCAAAATAGTCCTCAGCAGGTACGTCAATCTCACTGAATTGAGATACCTTTGTCCGTTTATCGGGGACCACCGTCAGCGCTTAATCATTCGGCACTGAATGCTCCAAGACCATTTTCAACCATGCGGGAATACCGGCTTGCACCTGACCCGGCTCTCTGAAAAACCCACGATTGATTTACTTATCTCATCACCGCATTTGAATAATTAGAATATAATTAGATTATAGTTCTAAGTTCACACTTGTCAACACAAAATTTAATGTTTCTAATTTTTGATTTGAATTCAGTCGTTCTTTTATCGCTGTCAAATCAACGTTTTGCGTCCAGTATCAGCTATTGAAATTAGTTTTGAGTTATCAGTTGCTCAAGCAAAAATTAAAATTAGATGAGTTGTTAAGCAAGCCGACAGTTAGTTTTCTATTTTTCAGCACTTGTTCGTCCTATTCCGGATTTCGGGGCTAGTTGCCAATTGCTGGAACGTAGCCGACGTGAAGCGCCTTACAATTAGATGTCGTAGAGCGTGTTTACACTACGCTGAACTTTTTCAAGCAAATCTAAGCTGGCTGATTCTGACCCCCAGAAATCTGCATGGCATTACTGTCTTTCAGTGATCGGTAACGCCGGGATCTCGTTGAATAGAATTGGAACGGTTTCAAGAGTCACCTCGGAGAATTCTAGGCCGAACCATTTGGCAGGCGTTGTCGCGTATTTTTTAATCATTAATTTCGTCTCGATCACTAATCGATCCAAGCGGGATAACCGACTACCATTTTCTAACTTCTCCTCGATGATAACGAAGCGGAAGTCACCGACATCGCGGCCAGAAGTGACTGAATATGTCTGCTTTTGCGCCGCTAAACGTCCCGTAGCCATTAAGTCGCGGACAATCGTCCGTAAATAGCGGTTAATATCTTGGCGGACACGAAAGCCCAGGTATAACTTAACAGTTACCAAATAGTCCGTTGCTAACGTGTCGACAGTATACTCCGCGGTATACGGTTCATCCGTGATTGTCACATTAACAAACCAGTAGACGTCGGCACGTTTCGGCCACTTGTCTAAAATCGAATATAATACCTTTCGCTCCACTTGGTCGCCATCCATTCGGCTTGTTAGGAAGACCACGTTCGTCTGGAACTTGTCCACCGTCTGATCGTTACGTAACTTAGCAAGCTGGTCCTGATATTGTCGTAAACTAAGCGGGTGGTTATGTTGTCTGACAATTTGTTCGCCACGATACCACACAGCCATCACTAGGAAAATTAGTAAAGCAAGTCCGACCGCTACGTAGCCGCCGTGCCAGAACTTGGCTGCGCTGGCAATCAGGAAAATTACTTCGATGGTCGCGAAGAAACCGGTCAGTAGTCCCGCACCGATTAATGGTAAGCGCTTTTGCCGTAAAAACGCGTAGATCAAAGTGGTCGTCATCAGCATTGTCAGTGTGATGGCTAACCCGTATGCAGCTTCCATTCTTTCACTAGTTTGAAAGAAAATCACCAGCATACTCGTCACGCCCCACAGCCCCCAGTTAACGACCGGTAAATACATTTGGCCCACTGCTTTACCGGGGTAAGTAGTCAGTAATCGGGGGAATAGTTTCAGTCGAATCGCTTCACTAACTAACGTAAACGACCCACTGATCAGCGACTGTGACGCGATAATGGCCGCGAGCGTCGCAAAAATCACTGCCGCCATCGTCAGGCTAGCAGGTAACATTGCAAAAAAGGGATTCACATGGCCCTGAATCGCTTGGCCGGGACCTAAAATCCATGCGGCCTGACCGAAATAGCTGAGTAGTAGACAAACTTTGACATACGGCCAGCTCAACCGAATATTCGTTTTGCCGACGTGCCCAAGGTCACTGTATAGGGCCTCAGCACCGGTCGTTGCCAGAAAGACGCTCCCTAGAATCAAGATTCCCACTTTGTTCGCCGGGCTGATCAAGAGTAACCACGCATAATAGGGATTCAGTGCACGCAGGATCGTCCAATCCTTCACCAGATTAACGAAGCCACTGACTCCCAAAAACGTGAACCAGCCCAACATGATGGGACCGAATAACTTACCAATCGTGTTCGTTCCAAAACGTTGTAGCATAAATAATAGGGTGATAATTCCAAGTGTAATCAGTATAATCGTATTTTGGCCGGCACCAAACAGTTGAACATATGCTGGTACATCGCGTAAGCCTTCAATGGCAGTCGTAACTGTCACTGCGGGGGTTAGCGCCCCATCCGCCAGTAACGCAGCCCCACCAATCATGGCCGGAATGACTAACCAGCGCGCACGATGACGCACCAATGCGAATAGTGAAAAGATACCGCCTTCGCCATGATTATCCGCGTTTAACGCAATCAGAACGTACTTAACGGTCGTGAGCAACGTCATTGTCCAAAAAACTAGCGAGACGGCCCCCAACATAAACTTCTCATCAACGGCCTGCATCCCACCTTGACCGGTAATGATGGCCTTCATCACGTATAACGGACTGGTTCCAATATCACCATATACGACGCCCATCGCGACTAACAATCCTGCCACCCGATGCTTATTGAACTGAGCCTGTTTACTCATTATGCCCCCATCCTTTCACCGATATTCACGATTTACAGCCAATCGTCCCTCGTTATAATGGGTTCAACTAGCTTACCTAATCGTCATCAGAAAGACAATCATAATGCACAATAACGTTAGCTCATCACTAAATGCTCCAACAGGCCCTGTAACATTTACCGATAGCCAATTTAGAAACTAAAAGCGGGTTTCAATCCAGTCATTAACTGAATTGAAACCCGCTGATTATCCATACTCGGTCATCGCACCGAAATAGTTCAATTATGTAAATAATTAATCCCCATCGATTGACTATGATTGAAACGTGCGTTGTGGCCGACGTCGTGTTCGATCAGCTAACCCAATACTAATCTGTAACGCATTATCAACTCGGCGCATCGTCTGATCATCCAAATGAGTGACGCGATCTTTAAGCCGTTGCTTATCAATCGTTCGTATCTGCTCCAACAACACAACCGAATTTTTTTCAATCCCCGTATGGGCAGCGTTGATGTTAACATGTGTTGGCATCTTCGCTTTTTGAACCTTAGCAGTGATTGCCGCGACAATCACTGTGGGACTGTAATGGTTACCGACATTATTTTGCACGATTAGTACTGGACGCATGCCTCCTTGTTCGGAGCCTACGACTGGTGATAAATCTGCATAAAAGATGTCACCACGCTTAATGTCAGCTGCGGCCATCGCCTCATCTCCCTTTATTCGATACCCAATGTATCTGATAGTACCCCAATATAACCATCTTGCTACTCATAATAGCATGAACCATTCACTTTTAGCAACCGTTTACCAATTTAATCCAAAGAACTAATCGCTAAGCACCGTTAAAACTAATACTTCAGACCGATTAATTAAGACTGCCCAATGATGATTTCATCAATGTTTAAAAATAAACGAACTTATAATTAGATGCCGATAAATCACTCGAATCACTGAAATAAACTTAACAGCCCTCATCAATAAAATAGGAGACTCTAAAAAATGAGCGCCAGAATTTCTCTGGCACTCATTTTATTGGCTTAATCTCAATAACCAACCATGTAACCATAGCCTGTACGAGACAATCTTCGCAAACCTATCGTCTGATAAAACTTAATCTATATAAACTCTCGGCACTCGTGGTGCTAACCCACAAGCAATCTCATAATGAATTGTCCCACAATAGTCAGCAATATCTTGCAACGAAATGGTACGAGCACCGTCCGTGCCAACCAAAGTTACCTTAGCTCCAACCGGTACTTCATGTGGCAGACGAACCATCAGCTGGTCCATGCAGACCCGTCCGACGATTTCGCAAAACTCACCATCAACAAGTACATGGAAGCCTTGTAATCGGCGTTCATAGCCGTCCGCATACCCAATCGGCACCGTGCCAATCCATTCATCCTGTGCGGCCGTATACGTGGCACCATAGCTGACCGATTTGCCCCGAGCCAAGCGTTTAACAAACGTCAAGCGTGCCGTTAGCGACAACGCGGGTTGCAAGGGGTATGGTGCGCTGAGTTCGCGACCAGAAGGATTTAGACCATAGAGTGCAACCCCAAAGCGCACCATGTTGCCATTGCAAGCTTGATGCCAGAGACTGGTGGCCGAATTGGACACGTGGACATAGCGTGGTAGCTCATCCACCACTGCAATCAAGTGTTTCCAATTATTTAATTGATGAGTAAAATACGTATCATCTGCCTGGTCAGCCGTTGCAAAATGCGTAAAAATCCCTTCAAAGTCAAATGGTGACTGCGGTTGACGCAAAGTCGTAACCGCCGTTGCCAATTCTTCGGGCGTCTGAAACCCGATTCGTCCCATACCCGTATCTAATGCAAGATGAACGTGAAGTGGTGTCGTCACTTGGTTAGCCGCTAAAATTGCTGCGGCCGTAGTCAGCCAATCTTGCGTTCCAACAGCTAGTGAAATATCCTTTTCAGCTACCAGCGGGGCGTATTCCGGTTCCGTAATTCCAAGTACTAGGATGGGTTCCGCAAAGCCAGCGGCCCGCAACGCTAATGCCTCATCCAGGATTGCAACACAAAAGCCGGTCGCCCCGGCTTCTTTGGCAGCCTGAGCAACTTGGATAATTCCATGTCCATAACCATTCGCTTTAACGACTGCCCATAACTCGGTCAACTCATCCTTTTGCGCCATTTCATTACTAATATTTGTCTTAATTGCCTGCAAGTCGACTGTGACTTGTGTGTGGCGGTGCTCCCCAATTACAACCATCACAAATTGCCTCTTTCCAATATAACTTGTGTCATTACTAACGTATCCGTGTGTGAAATTGAAATCCACGCTGGACCATCAAACGGGTGGCGCGTAACTTCCGGTTTACCCTGGGCGTTGTCTAAAATTTCGATATCTTGAAATCCAACTGCCGCACCAATTCCCGTGCCATATGCCTTACTATATGCTTCCTTAGCTGAAAAACGCCCTGCCATAAACTCGATCTGGCGTTTAACCGGGTAACGTGAAAACACCGCCAACTCAGCCGGTGTTAAGATCTTTTCAGGCAATCTCAGTCCCTTCGCTAGAATCGCTTCAATCCGACTAAGCTCAGTTAAATCAATGCCGGTACCATAAATCACGCTGTGACCCCCTCTATCTCATTATTATCACGTCAACTTAGGCTGATGTTTCCAATTTACCACAGCTACCGCCGCGATAAAAGGGCCCATACACGCAATCTTTTCATGTCAGCATGAATTATTGTTAAAACGTTCCAAACGCGTCAAGTCAAAGTCGGCCAGCTTAGACCGCTGGAAAAAAGTCGAGTGAGTGTAAACATGTTTTGTTAGCGCGTCCTAACACCGACCTCCAGGCATTTCGGCCAATTGCTGGAACGCGGTGGACACAGATTTAAGCCGAAGACCACGTCTTAAATACTGGTCTTCCACTAACCAAGCAAAGGACGCTTGCTAAGTGGAATTTCACCGCTGAGCATTGGCCGAAACGCCTTCCAGTCGGGACAGTGTTCGAGTGGCGGACATGTGTGTACCCAACTTTTAGTAAATTCGTCATTGTTTTTCATAAACCATAATTTTGTCAATCAACTGTCAGACAGAAAATGACATTGTGATAGCTCACTATTCCCGAATCACTATAATAATCGAACGTCTCAACAAGGCGGTTAATGTCACCCTAACGTTTCGTTTAAGGTTCCGGTGTCAAAATAGTCAGCGACCAATTGTGCCGAGTTAAGTGGCCGTTCATCTGCCATTCGAGCGGGTTCCTGAAACGTGTTCGGTACCGCTAAAGCCTGTGCTTGCTACGCCAACGGACTAATGTCAAAACCGCATTAATCCGTTGGCTAGGCAATGCTCGGCTTCAACCCGTGGCCTCTCACAGGCTTGAGACTGGAGGGGCTGGGTGACAATGCTCAGTAGCCAAGTTATTCTTAGGCGGAAGTGGGTTGCTTCCGGCTTAGAATAAGACTCGTATTTGAGATGACGCGGGTTGGGCGTTAGCTCAAATCGACGTCGGCTGCGTTCCAGCAATTGGCACCCAGCCCCGGAGGTCGGAATAAGACGTGCAAGTGCTGACGAACAACAAACCAATTAAATTGGAACGTTTTAACAATAATTCATACGAACATCTGCCGACTACTTGTATTCTAACATTGTAGGGCATAAAAAAAGCCGAGCATGCGCTCGGCTTTTGTGCAAAGTTAATTTAATTCAACTTAATTTGTGCGTTGACTTTAATCATTGGTGCGGATCGTATAGCTCCGCTTGCTGCTTTGCTTGCGACCTTCATCATGGTTGCGGTTGCTGCTCCGGTTATCATCGCGACTGCGACCTTTATAACCATTGCTCTTCCGATCGCCACGGCCACCGTTACGATCACGGTCGCGATTGCGACCATTGTGAGAATAACCGCCACGACCATTGCCATGACTGTTATTGCGGTTGCGATTACCGCCACGATATCCGCCACGCCGGTTGTTACCGCCGCCACCTTTGTGACGAGGTAATGGGCGTTCTGGCGTAATCTTAACGGGTACGGCTGAGGCGTCGTCCTTAGTTAAGTCATTTAACAAGGCAGCAACTAGATCAGTAGCATCGTATTTTTGTAATAATTCAGCAGCTTGATCAGCATACTTTTCAGTCGAAGTCTTAGCAACTAACGAATCAACATTGGCTTCTGCAGCAGCTAATTGGCCAGCAAAAGCTTCAGATTCAGTTGGTGGCTTCAATGGTAACATCCGCTTCTTGGTCAACTTTTCGATGACCCGCAAATATTCCATTTCGTTTGGTGTTACAAAAGTTAATGAAACACCCTTGTGTCCGGCACGGCCAGTACGGCCAATCCGGTGAACATAACTGTCCGGATCCTGTGGAATATCATAATTGTAAACGTGGGTCACACCAGAAACATCAAGTCCCCGAGCAGCCACATCGGTTGCAACCAGAATATCCAATTTACCAGCCTTGAATTGACGCATGATTTGCGTCCGACGTTGTTGGCTCAAATCACCATGAATCCCAGCGGCATTATAACCACGTGCTTCGAGACCCTTTGATAATTCGTCAACTCGACGTTTCGTTCGACCAAACACGATTGTGAGTTCAGGTGCCTGAACATCAAACAACCGGGTCATAATATCGAACTTTTCAAATTCTTTGGCTTTAACGTAATATTGATCGACCGTATCAGCAGTCATTTCTTTTGATTTGATCTTAACGTGATGCGGTTCCTTCATGAACTGCACACCAATGCGTTTGATTTCAGGTGGCATCGTTGCGGAGAACAACATAGTTTGGCGTTCATCCGGCACTTGTTTGATAATTGATTCAATATCTTCCAAGAAACCCATGTTTAACATTTCGTCAGCTTCATCAAGAACTAACATCTTGACGTGGTCTAACTTGACCGTGCCCCGGCGAATGTGGTCAAGCAACCGACCGGGAGTTCCGACGATTACTTGTGGGTTTTGCTTCAGATTTCTGATTTGGCGCCGAATATCAGCACCACCGTAAACGACTTGGACTTTCGCCCGTTCGTCTTTACCTAAGCGGAAGATTTCTTCCTGAGTTTGGATTGCTAATTCACGCGTTGGTGAAACAACTAATGCTTGAATGTTATGGTTATCAAAATCCAAGCGTTGTAAGATTGGTAATGCAAACGCGGCGGTCTTCCCAGTACCGGTTTGTGCTTGACCAATCACATCTTTGCCTTCTAGAACCATTGGAATGGTTTCGGCTTGAATCGGGGTCGCTTCTTCGTATCCGGCCCGATTAACTGCTTTAAGTAGGCTATCGGATAAGCCTAGTTCTGTAAACTTCAAATATGTTTCCTCCTAAGGATGACACCATGGGATTACTGCCAGCTAGGAAAAAATCCGTTTCCCGTAAGACGCTGTCATGTAAGCCAACGGTCTGACTTTCATATGGTACAACTGAATTATCATACACCGGTTATTCTAAATAAGCAAGCAAAGCCCCTAGCAATACCGGAAGGGAAACAACATTATCAGTCTAATGTTAGCGTCACCATTACCCAGTCATTGCGAGGGGCCTGCTTAATCGAATCACTTAAATTTTATTTTTCAGGAGCAGCTTCCAGCGCCGTCAGAACCTTTTCAAGGTGAATCCCGTGACTCCCCTTCAATAAGACCTGATCATCCGCACTAACCGTCGCCGTTAAGTCGGCAATCAATTGGGGTTGTTGATCCGTTTGATAATAGTGGACTGCACCGGCTGGGTACTTTTCTTGTAGCACTTCTGCCAACGCTCGCATATGTTCACCATTCAAATAGACGCTGGCAATCGTGGCTGGATCCAATTCACTGGCTAAACTCATGTGTAGTGCATCCGACTGGTCACCCAACTCAAGCATATCACCGAGTACAGCGATTCGCTGACCCTTAGTAGGTACCGCCGCAAAAGCGGCTAGGACCCGTCGAGCTGCCGTTGGATTAGAGTTATAAACATCACTTAAGATGGCTTCTCCACGGTAACCAGTTAACCATTCTGTCCGGTTCTCCGTCGGCACAAAACTGGCGATTGCTTGTTGCGCAGCGGCTGGTCGAATGTGAAAAGTATCAGCTACCAAGAGCGCCGCCAATGCATTATTGACATTGTACGCACCCATCATCGGAATTGTGTACGTGTTGTCCGGCCACAGACTCGTCTTAAATTGCGTTTGAGCCCGACTAGTCGTGATATCACTGCCTGCTAAGGTGTTCGTATCATCCAACCCAAACGTCCGTTGATGCTGACTGACTTCCTTAGCACGTTCTTGTAGCAGTGGTTCATCACCATTAAAAATGAACGTGCCATCTTCTTTTAAGCCGTGGACAATTTCCATTTTGGCATCGGCAATTCGATCCCGTGTACCAAAGAACTCAATGTGGGCTTCCCCAATCATGGTAATCACCGCAACGTCCGGCTGAACGAGACGGCTCAAGAAATCCAACTCGCCAAAATGGTCCATCCCCATTTCAACGACGACCACTTCTGTATTCGGTTCCATACTGAGTAACGTCACTGGCACACCAATCTGATTGTTAAAGTTGGCGTGCGTCTTTGTCACGTTAAACTGAGTGCCCAAAACACTCGCAATCATATCCTTCGTCGTTGTTTTACCATTACTACCCGTAACAGCCACGACTTTCGGATTAATTTTTTGTAAATAGTATTGCCCCAGCTGCTGTAGTGCCGTCAATGTATCAGCAACCATAATGACAGGTAAGTCTTCTGGAACGTCGTCGGCATGGTCGCTGGCCCATAAGGTAGCAACGGCCCCGTGCTCGATTGCACTTTGAATATATTGATGACCATCATTAGCGCCCATCAGCGGAATAAATAGATCCCCTGCTTGGAGCTTTCGGCTATCAAACGCCACACCCGTTACATTAACATCGGGCCACGCCTGTTCGGCATTGACCGCTTGAACGGCCTTAGCAATTTCGGCAACTTGCATCTTCATATCGATTAAACTCTCCATTCATGGCGACCACTTGTCGGTCAGCCAAGTTCTGACTAAGGTTCCACTTTCTCGAATCGTAGCCCAATTCAAGCTACGCGCATAAAAATTATACCACTTTGACCCCAGGGACTCTATGGCTAGACCAATTTAGCCCCTAAATCCCGCCCCAAACGACTTAAAAACGCCCGCTGAATGATCAGCCAAGCGTTAAGATGATAATACTATAAATGTTCTTCGAACGCAGCCTGGTCCTGCACTTGCAAGTCCCACACGCCTGAATTCAAGTTAAAAGTAAGGGTCGCGACATGGTGGGTTCGCCGATTCTCTCCACCACGAGCGGGATCAAAAACTTCGATTTCATTGCCTGTCGTCTCCGTGTGCACCGGCACCAATAATTGGCGTTGCCGAACCATTGACTGATCAAAGTAAATGAACAAACCATCTGGCATCAATTGAACGAGTTGCTTGAGAATCGCTTCAGGTACTCGTGGAACACTCAGTGAACGCATAAACATACGCCGACCACGGTAAGCTGCCAAAGTGTGCCGCACAATGGCAGCACTTAAAATATGGCTAAATGCGGAAATATAATAGAAGTACACTTTGATGCCACCATTGCGTTGTTCCAAGAAAACGTAGTGGTTGCGCAGTTTGTAATTAAACGGTGATCGAATTGGACGATCCATATGTCCGAGATACAATAGCTCGGCAATCTCAGTCGCGGTTAGAAAATCCAAATCGCCAACCTCATCATAATCAAGCCACTTAACGGGTAACGCGTGACTCTGTAACAAATATCGCCGAATTTCATTTTCATCATTAATGACGTTCAGACCCGTGTGAGCATTTACCGCATGCTCGTTATCATCAACACCGACTAACGAGACCAAGTTAGCTGGCAAGCGCTTGATACCATGCACAAAGTCGCTCTGGTCGATCCCGTAAGCAAAGACAAGGTTATCCAGTTTTTCCAAATTGGCGTAAATATATTTGCGTTGCAACCGTCTCACTCTTTCAACTTTCTATTTGTTTTCATTATAATCCGTTATTAACCTAAACGCATTTTTTTATTACATGTTTTTTAAACGAGTGATGCGATCAGCCATCGGTGGGTGGGTATCGAATAAGTGCATCCATGATTTCTTCGCCTTAAACGGATCAGAAATATAAAGGGCCGCGCTACTAGGATCCGCCGCTTGCATGGGTTGGCTGTCATCGATTTTTTCAAGGGCACTGATTAAGCCCAACGGATTACGAGTCAGTTCCACACTGCCGGCATCCGCTAAGTATTCGCGATTACGAGATAGCGCCATCTGCACTAAACTAGCTGCTAGCGGCGCTAAAATAATGACAACAATCGCTAGGATCATTAGTAAGACCTGGGCACCGTTGCCGTCACGATCATTATCCCGACTGCGCCGGCCACCGCCCCACCAAAAGGCGTTCATACCCCAATTGACTAACAAACTGATGGCCGCTGTCAGAGCCAAGGCAATGGTCTGTAACCGAATATCATAGTTACGCACATGACTCATCTCGTGACCAATGACGCCTTCCATCTCTTCACGCGTTAATCGTGCCTGAATACCAGTTGTCACTGCAACTGCCGCATGCTCAGGGTCATTTCCTGTCGCAAACGCATTGGGGCTCTCATCATCAATAATAAAGACACGTGGCATCGGTACTTTAGCAACCAACGCCATGTCTTCCACAATGTGCCAGAGCTCTGGATCATCGTCAGCTTGATGCAGCTCACGTCCATGATTCATGCTCATGACAATGTCAGTCGACTGACTAATCATTAATACCATATAAAATACCGCTGCAATCAAGGCTACTAGTAACCCTGCAATCGCACTATTAAAAAACACGTAGCCAACTGCTAAACCAATCACTGCAAGTAATATGACAAAAGCGGCCATCACGTATAACGTGTGCCGCTTGTTGCGGGCAATTTGCTCAAATAACATGGGCATAACCTCTAATCTTCAAATGAAACCGTGGGTGCTGCTTTTTCTGCTTCAGGAACAGTTAAGAATTCAACGTTCTTGAAGTGATGAATGCCAGCAATAATATTTGACGGGAATTGTTGTAACTTCATGTTATAGCTGGCAGCGCTAGAGTTGAACAGTTGCCGTGAATAAGCAATCTTGTTTTCTGTATTGGTCAACTCTTCCATCAGCTTACCGAATTCTTGATTCGCCTTCAAATCAGGGTAGCTTTCAGCTAACGCAAAAATGCTCTTCAACGAATTTGTCAATTGATCAGAAACTGCCATAGCCTGTTGGTGATCACCGCTCGGCACTTGCGTTAATTGATTCCGTAATGAAATCACTTCCGCTAAGGTACTCTTTTCATGTTTCGCGTAACCTTTGACCGTATTGACCAGATTAGGAATCAAATCAGTCCGCCGTTTTAGCTGAACATCGATTTGGCTCCACGCTTCCTGCGTATACATCCGTGACTTAACTAAACCGTTATAAATTACCACGTAAATTGCGATCAAAACCAATACGACCGCAACGATAATTAAAGCTATCATCAATAGACCCCCTCTAAATTATGTCTTATCTGAGACATGTGACCTTAAGTTATATTGTACCGTGAAATTCCGTTAGAAGATATCGATACCCCTAGAATGTAATAATTGTTAATATTTGTTATTAAAATGACTTGTAAAGGCCTTCTGAACCTGAGTTGGCGCCGACTTAAACGACCATTGCTGTTCGTACTTACCGCGAATCATTAAGCGACCCGCCCCGGTCTTATCACAGGTAATTAGGGTAATCAGCTTCTGACCAGGAACATCATCAATTACTTGGACATCAGTTGCTTTAATGAATGTTCGCTGACTCGTCTTATACGCATAAATCTTTTTGGCATCACTCACATAAATCATTTGGCCAACCTTGCTCTTATAGTACAACGGACTGAATAGTGCGCCATGCTTGATCATATGGTGACCAGCCAACGCGTAGTTACCCTGCCCCATCTTCTGATTAGCTTTCATCGTGCCAGCCGCCAATGCTAACGTTTCATTGCTGACACCATTACCAATTGGCAGGTACAAATCAACGGACGGAATCGCAATCGAGCCAATCACGTTGAT
Source organism: Lactiplantibacillus sp. C232 (assembly GCF_023806725.1). NCBI lineage: Bacteria > Bacillati > Bacillota > Bacilli > Lactobacillales > Lactobacillaceae > Lactiplantibacillus > Lactiplantibacillus sp. C232. Next base: position 137,424 of record NZ_JAMSKZ010000005.1, on the reverse strand, counting down.
TGCATTCTTATTCATGCGGGCCTTGGCAACGGTCTGAAAGTCAAGTGACTTGACCTTTGAGAAGTTAAAATCGCTCTTCTTCTTCGTATTCTGCTTAACCGTCTTAGCCGTAACGGTCGGCGAGTATGAACTCACTAACCAGCTCTTGATCTGTTCATTGAAAATTAATGCCAATGATACTAGCACCAGCAGGACAAAAACGCCCCGACCTAACCACTTTAACCCGGGATGTTGCTTGGACTTCATTAATCCCGCCTCCTAATTTGTTTACGCCCTTTATCAAAGGTTCTACGGTAAATATACCTTAATTAGTTCGCATAATAAAGCCCCGAATTCGTTTAGTTCGTTAGAATTATCTATAGCTTATCATAATCATTATATTTGCGTCCGTAATCAGATTCTTGTTATGCTAATTGTATCAAAAACAGAAAGCAGGTTGGACCTATGGAAACGATGGTAAAAAACGATCTCAATCAACTAATGCAACAACGTGAGGATGGCCCATACATTGCAATTTACCTCAACACGGCCGTTGTGCTCAACGACCTCAATCGCCGCCGCTTACAATTCAAACAATTAGTTAATGAAGCTGAAACCCAGATGGCCCACCACTTTCCGAAAACCGAATTTGCGCCATACGCGACGCAACTAGAGCAATTAATTAATGACAACGCCTTCTGGTTACAGCACACTGGCCCTCAGACAGGCATCATCACTAACAGTCGTGACCTACACATTTTCGACTTACAATATCCCACTGACAACCATGTCAGCGTCAATAGCATGCCAGCTATTCGCCCAGTACTAGCCGACCGCCAGCATCAATTCGACTTCGACTTGCTAGCACTCAATGAAGATAGCATGGCGCTCTACGTCCAACGTGATGGCAGTTTCGTCGAACTTGATTTGCCAGCTGAGGCCCCCCGCACCCTGACAGAAGCATTGGGCACTGAAAAACGTGGCGGTGACCTGAATTTCAACGCCAGCCCCGTTCACGGTGCCAACTATCATGGTCATAATGCGAAGGCCGAAGAACGCGATATTGACCAACGAAATTATTACCAACAAGTGGCGCAGTACGTTCAGGCCCATTCACAAAAGACGCGACGGCCATTGATCTTAATGGGACTACCACATAACCAGGCAGTCTTCCGTGCCGTCAACAAGAATCCGTACTTGTCACAACACCTCATGATCAATAAGTCACCGAAAAACTTAACGGTGGGCGCAATGCAAACAGCCACAGAACCCGTTCAGACGATGTGGCATACCCAATTAGCCGACATTTTACTAGAACGTTATGATCAGGCTAAGTCCCGCCAGTTAGCATTGACCGATCCTTTTGACATGATCAAGCCAGCATTAAGTGGGCGGATCGACACCTTGATTGTCGCCGCAGACGCGAATGTTGCCGGCTCCTTACCAGCGGCCGATGTTCAATTAAATGATCCAATTGCTGCTCCTGATAATTTAATTGACGACCTGGTCGATGTCGTGATTGCCATGAACGGGCAAATCCGAATCATCCCCGCAGACCGGATGCCCGTAGAAACCGCTGCTCTCGCGATTATGCGCTACTAATCATATCGTAAGTGAGACAAAGCCGCATCAGTTCATTACTCGAACTGGTGCGGCTTTGTTTGTGAGTGTCGATGATTTGCACATACAAAAAAGACGCCCCAGCCGAAGCCGGAACGCCGTTTAATTGTCTGCTTATTTGAGACCGTATTTCTTGTTGAAACGATCGACCGCACCATCGGCCTTGGTAAACTTTTGCTTACCAGTGTAGAATGGATGTGAATCTGACGTAATTTCAACACGGATCAATGGGTAAGTATTACCATCTTCCCATTCAACAGTTTCTGCTGAAGTTGCTGTTGAACCAGAGATAAACTTAAAACCAGTAGTTGAGTCTTGGAACACAACTAAATGGTAATCTGGATGAATTCCTTTTTGCATTGTATTTCGCTCCTTTGCCCTGAATCATTTGCTGAAACAGAGATTATCATAGTTTTAACCAACGATAAACATGTTATCACGAATCACAGCTTCCCGTCAACCTACAAAGTAGCCTGCCTGCCAGTATTAACGACGCGACCGCCGGGTTGATTGACCAGTGAACTTTAAGCTAGCTAGATCACGAACAAACTCAGTGTTGGTCTTCGTGTGTTTTAAAAATTGTAAAAGCTGTTCGGTGTACTCTAACGCGTTGCCAGTCATTGATCGCCGAATCTGCCAGACTGGCTCCAAATTCTTACGACTAACCAACAATTCCTCTTTACGCGTACTGGATTGCTTCAAGTCTAGCGCCGGGAAGACCCGCCGTTCAGCTAACTCGCGGGATAGCTGTAATTCTGAGTTGCCAGTTCCTTTGAATTCTTCATAAATCATGTCGTCCATCCGGCTACCCGTATCGACTAACGCGGTGCCTAAAATCGTTAGGCTACCACCTTCCTCGATATTGCGCGCGGAACCGAAGAATCGCTTGGGCTTGTAAAACGCCGTGGGATCGACCCCACCAGACAACGTCCGCCCGCTAGACGGGATGACCAAATTATATGCCCGCGTAAGCCGGGTAATCGAATCCAATAAGATAATCACATCCTGTTTGTCTTCAACTAGGCGCCGCGCACGTTCAAGCACCAATTCCGCAACACGCACGTGATTTTGTGGTTGTTGATCAAAAGTAGAACTCACCACTTCTCCCTTGATTGACCGCTCTAAATCAGTCACTTCTTCGGGCCGTTCATCAATCAGTAACATAATCAGCTTAGCGTCTGGATAATTGGCGACGATGCCATTTGCAATATTCTTTAACAGCGTCGTCTTACCGGCTTTAGGAGGTGCGACAATTAAGCCCCGTTGACCGAAGCCAATCGGGACAAAAGTATCAATCAAACGGGTCGCTAAAACGGCGGCCGTTGTCGATAACTTAATTTGTTTTTGTGGATAAAGTGGTGTTAACGCTGGAAAATGGGGCCGTTGCTTGGCCTCATTAGGATCCTTACCGTTAACCGTCCCTACCCGCATTAAACCGTAATACCGTTCGTTAGGTCGCGGTGGCCGGGCTTGACCAGCCACATAGTCTCCGTTACGAAGACCAAAGCGATGAATCTGCGACTGAGAAATATAAATATCTTCCTGCGAAGGCCCATAATTAATTGGCCGCAAAAAGCCATAGCCCTCTTGGCTAATAATTTCCAAGACGCCTTCCATTTGTACAAAGCCCCGCTTTTTATCCTGCTCACGGAGAACGGCTAATGAGAGTTCCTTTTTATTCATTTGCGAATAATAAGAAATTTTATACTCACGAGCATAGTTATAAATTTCTTTTAACGTTTTCTGCTCGAGATCGTGCATTGTTAAAATTTTTTCCATAACCACTGTTCTTTCTTAGCTGTACATCGTTAGTTTTCGGGAACTTCTTCGTCGGCTGCAATTTCCACATCCGCACCAAGTGTATGCAATTTATCGATGACCCGATCATAGCCACGTAGAATATTGTCAGCGCGACTAATTTCCGTAACGCCACTAGCCGCGAGACCAGCAATCATTAGTGCCGCCCCAGACCGAATCTCACCGGCCTCGACATGTGCACCTTGTAAGTGGGAAGAATGACCCACGACAATCAAGTTATCTTGAACGCGAATGTCCGCCCCCATCTTACGTAACTGTTCAACGTGTTGCGTGCGTTGCGGATAAATCGTATCAATCACCACGCTACTACCGTTAGCACGCAATAATAATGGGGTGATTGGTTGTTGCAAATCAGTGGCAAAGCCTGGGTAAGTCATTGTTTTAACCCGAATTGGGTCCAAATCATTGGACCGTGGGACGTAAATACTATCTTCATTAATCTGTAAATCGACACCCATTTCGACTAGTTTTGCCGTGAATGACTCCATATGTTCAGGGATCACATTCTTTAGCAAAATACCGTCCCCAATCGAAGCAGCCAGGGATAGATACGTTCCCGTCTCAATCCGATCAGGAATAATCGTATGGGTTGCCCGCGAATGCAGTGCCGGAACGCCTTCGATTCGAATTACGTCGGTACCAGCACCCCGAATTTTAGCGCCCATATTATTCAAAAAAGTCGCTAAATCAATGATTTCAGGCTCTTTAGCCGCATTTTCAATCGTGGTCGTACCATGAGCTTTGACGGCAGCCAAAATAATGTTGATCGTCGCCCCAACGGAAACCACGTCTAAAAAGATGCGCGCTCCGTGAAGGCCCTCTGTGCCCGTTGAGATAAAGACAGAGTCATTCTCTTCAACGACGTTAGCGCCGAGCGCCTTAAAACCCTTGATATGCTGATCAATTGGCCGCGGACCAATATTATCACCACCAGGGAAAGTCACCGTTGCACGGTTAAAACGACCGAGTAAGGCCCCCATAAAGTAGTAAGAAGCCCGCAAGCTTTTAATGGCATGACTTGGTAATTCAGATTCTTCAATATTTGTTGGATCAATTGTTAGAACATCGTTTTCAAAAGTGGAATGGACGTTCATCGACTCTAAGATGAGCCGTAAGTTGTGAACGTCTAAGATGTGCGGAACCGTATCGAATTGGACCGGAGTGTCTGCAAGAATCGCAGCAGGAATCAGTGCGACGGTACTATTTTTTGCGCCACCGATCGTTAATTCCCCAGAAAGTCGTTTTCCGCCATGGATTATCATTTTTTTCATAACATAACTTTCCTCGCTAAATAAGTGTCACACTGTATCATACAATCATTAACCATAATAAAGAATGTCTGTCAAAAATACAACCAATATCAGGAAACTGTAATCTTTTTACGCAATAAAATCATCAACTCGACTAATTCAAACGCTTTCATGAATGATTTGGTAAGATAATTAAGCTAAATCTGCACAATTTAAGGTGCCGTCAAAGTCGCCGATATCACACAGTTTATTCTGATATTAACAGTTAACATGGTCACATGATTATTGTCACTATTCCTCACTAATTTTGCTGCTGTCATACTATGTACCCCATACGATGATTGGGAGCGCGATGATGCCGAATAATAATTCAATTAAACGTTCCACTTTAATCATGCCCCGCCCAGAACGACTATTAGCACAATGCCCGATAGAAAAATAGAAAAGTGCTAATGCGCGTGATAAATTTCACTGGCATTAGCACTCTCTGGACTGAATTGAACCTGATGGACTATCAGTATTCATGACTAATCACTTCCTTATTTAATTAATAACCTTCCGTTACCCGTTAATCGCAAGTAGCTGTTCCATATGTTGGGGTTTCATATTAAGTTCACGCAACTGCAATAACGTCTGCTTTAAGTTTTCATACTCGGCTTCCGTGTATAAACGGCTCTCAACGCCAATCTGATAAGCTTCGGCAATTGTAACCAAATCGCGTCGTAACCGGCGTCGAATTTCGTTCGGTGTCAACATTGGCATCACCTCCATTTATTATTCACCATAATACCATATAATGCGCCAATCAACGGTCCATGATACGATTTGATAATCTTTGATAATTGATAATAATCGCAATTGACCCCCGCTACATCAGCCTTTCAACTCGCTGTCAGCTAATGAAAATTGCATGAGATTTATTATGATGATAATCAGTTGATAACCAAATTAATAAAATCTTTAATCCCCCTTTTGATAAGACCTAGAAAATTCCCACTGACATCCTCAAAGATGTCATTCTAACCAAATTATCATAAAAAGGGGCTACGTTCCAACCTGAATCACATAAAAACACACGCTCCCCTGGCACTAATCGCCACACCAATTGCGACCAGCCACCACTGAACAACGGGGGATTTGATTGCTCAGTTTATTTAACTACTTAAAATGCGGCAGCCCGCACACAAACTGGTTGTGTTGGCTGCCGCATTTTTACGGTGGTGACCATGATTCTTACCTGTCCAGGAACTCAGAGTAGCTTCCTCACAGTTTCGCCACTATGGCTGAACTAAATTTTGACAGGGTTTCATGACGTTAATCGCTTACAATTACATCGTTTAATCCTGCTGGAGATCCTCATCTTTGACGGTCTGCAAATAACGATAAACACTCGGATCAGAGACTTTGAGCACTTTGGCGGCTTCACTAACTGAATCCTTCAATAGGAAGTAACCTTGGTGGTATAAGCTACGAACGATTTCTAATTTTTCATTTTGCTTTAAATATTCAACAGAAACGCCATACTTAGCACAGACAGCCTGGGTCACTTCCCGAGCTAAATCAGTGATAGAAGTGGTTAGATGTTCCGGCGCGACCGGCGTGTCATGGGCCTTCTCGTTAGCTGGTGTTCCTTTGAGTTGATTAATCGTTGGTGAGTTCAAATGTTTGTAACTCGCCATTACCTTCAATACTTGTTCCTGCAGATCGTCTAGGGCACTATCATCCGTATTAATACAAATCATCCCGACGATTTCACCATCTAATCGCAAAAAATAAGTTGATGATCGTAGTGAGTGCTTTCCTTGCGAAACACCCTTGTAGTTGGCTAGATAATCACGCTTTTCAGCTTTACCGGCCTTCATCGTTCGCAACGCTAAGTCAGTTGCAGGATCGCCAACTTGTCGATGTGATATGTGGGAATTACGAATTGCCACAACGGAGTGGTTTAAATCCAACAAGTCGTTCAGGACAACTTCACTACTGGGGCCTAAGATATCTGCTAAAAAATCAACAAACGGAATAAACTCGCGCACGTATTCTTGCTCAGCTGTTAATGGTTTTTGCATAACGGCACTCACCTCACTATTTTTTTACAACGTTATGACTTAATATTATTTTATCACACTGATAAAATGTTAATACATGTAACGATATAAACATCTAATTAAAAAAGATGATACCGCCTTTAGTCAGCTCATCATCTTTCTGCGACATTTTTATGCATGAACTTGTGAATTAGTCGATCGTCCAAAAATCTTTTCCTTCATCCGAATACCGGTTGGCGTCGCCGCTAAGCCACCCAGTCCAGTTTCCCGAAGTGCCTTTGGCAAGCCCTTACCGACTTTATCCATCGCTGCAATGACTTCATCCGCTGGAATCTTGTTCGTGCAGCCAGCCAAAGCCATGTCAGCCGCAATCAACGCATTACCGACCCCAATCGCATTCCGTTTAACACACGGTAGTTCAACTAACCCAGCAACGGGATCACACACTAATCCCATCAAGTTACTGATTGCCATCGCCAAAGCCTCAGCACTTTGTTCAGGCGTCCCACCAGCAACTTCAACCGCGGCCGCAGCGCCCATCGCAGAAGCGCTACCAACTTCAGCTTGGCAACCGCCAGTCGCACCAGCAATCCCAGCATTATTAGCTATGACCATCCCAAAAGCGCCAGCGGTAAATAGAAATTGGATCATCTGGTCACGGTTGAGGTTCATTCGGTCCTTCAGCGTGAAAATCACACCAGGTAGTGTCCCCGTCGATCCAGCCGTTGGTGTCGCACAAACGACTCCCATCGAAGCATTAACTTCATTGGTTGAGATTGCGTTCTGAACAGCTTGCATCATCGTATCGCCGGATAAAGTGTGCCCTTTTTGACGATACTTTTTCAAGAGAACAGCTTCACCACCAGTTAAACCAGTTGTTGAATAGACCCCGTCGCCTGCAGCCCCTTTATTAACAGCTGCTTCCATGACGTCTAGATTCCGGCCCATCGTGTGCCAGATTTCTTCGCGACTCGTTTGCGATGTTTCCACCTCTTGTTCAATCATTAATTCGTAGATCGGCTTCTTGGTCTCCTTGGCCGCTGTTACCAGTTCTGCTACGCTCATGTACATCATAACTGACCTCCCTGATTATAAGTAAACTAAATTTGCGTGTCCCTGTGCTAATTTTTTGATTTCATCCTGTTTGAGGCGGCGATCCAAATCATATTCATATAAATTGCCCCAAGCCGTCTTGTACTGCTGCTGGTCGTTTACTTTAGTCAGATCAGCCAACTGTTTGGTCACGTGCTGATGGTCATTCTCACCACCTTGAACTAACAAGATAGGAAGTGGCCCTTTGGGTTTAACATCAAAACCATCCATCTTGATTTCACGAATTTCGATGGTTCCACCCCCGATTGAACATCCAGCGACCGTCACTTGCTTATCATCATTTTTTAAGTCAATGATGGCAGTGTTCGGGTGGTTGATTGGGCTATCACCAGGCTCTTCGATAAAGGTAATATTTATCCCCTGATCTCGGGCCAAACCAATGGCATATGGAACCCGGCTATCATCAGGATCAAAACCAAGAATGCCACTGATAATCGCATAGTCCGTTCCGTGGCCCTTGTGGGTTTGCGCAAATGATTCATAGTAATGAATGACAATATCTGTCGGTTTCTCCTGAAAAATGCTATTCGCTGCTCGACCAATCGCACACGCCCCCGCAGTATGGGAACTGGAAGGTCCAATCATAATCGGGCCAATAATATCAAAAACACTCTTGTAATTCACCGTCATTTTAGTCATCCTCCTATTTGAATCATCACGTTAAATTAAGCTTTGGCACGGGCAACTAGCGCTTCTTGGCGCATTCATCGTTAGTACATCGTTTCGAAACTTTATGAATCTTGAAGTTACGGTACAAGCAAGCACCACAGTTGTACTGATGAGAAAACATAAAGCCGTTGCATCAAAGCTTTCATTTCTGAATTAACCCCGCCGTTGTGATTAATCCAGCCTCCAGTATGGTCATTCGATTCGCGACCCTCACGAACCCCAACACCGTCATGCGAATCTCGTCAATAGCACTAGCAACGAGATTTATGACAAAAATTGGCTTCAATAATATTAACCAATGTGAATTCATCTCGTATTTTAGTCAGATTACTAAATAAACAATTTGATGATATTGAACAGGATACCACTAACTGCGATTAATCCAATTACCACAACAAAGACATTGCTGTGTTTGCCGGCATATTGCTGTAACTTAGGACTTTTATGAATGGCATACATTGGCATCAAGAACAAGATAAACGCAATGATTGGTCCAATGATGGTTTCAATCATTCCCATAATGGAAGGATTGACCCAGGCAACTATCCAGGCACTTAGTAGCAGAACAAGATCAACAATTGTCGAAACAGTTCGACTTGAAAGCGTCTTGTTAGATTTTTCTTCCATCTTACGAATAATCCCACGTAAGCCTTCACTCGTTCCTAGATAATGTCCTAAAAAGGACTTAGCAATTGCAATAAAGGCAATTACGGGAGAAACATATTTAATAATTGGATTATTGAAAGCAGTCGCAACGTAATCAAGGATTGAAACATTTTCATTTTTAGCTTCAAGGATTTGGTCTGGAGTCAACGCCAATGTACAACTAATAACAAAGAACATTGCGACAATGACCATCAACGTTTCGGCCGACAATAGAATTGTCGAAATCTTTTTATCGACTTTGTCCTTACCTTCCCCACTATATTCTTTACGTTCGGCAACGGAAAATGAAGAGATAATCGGAGAATGGTTAAACGAAAAGATCATAACGGGAATAAGTAACCACAAGTTTCCTAAAGTGCCAACCAAATGTCCCCCAGATACGGAACTGGAAAATGTTGAGAGGATTGCGCCGTTCCAATGTGGAATAAGATAAAAGGAAAACAGAACGATTACAATAATAAATGGAAAGGCCAGGCCACTCATAACTTTGGTAATCAAAGAGGTACCAAAGCGAGCAATTCCAATGAGAATCCCAACAAGTACTAGCGACAACAGCCAACGAGGTGGTGTTTGCATGTGCATTTGGTCGCTAATAAATTTCGATACAGTATTCGTAATAGAAACAGAATAAACTAATAAGATTGGATAAATGGAGAAGAAATAAATAATGGTAAAAAGCAATCCAATCTTAAAGCCAAAATGTTGTTCAACAACATCAGTAATGTCATCACCATCATTTTTAGCCGACAAGACAAACCTACTCAGGCCCCTGTGAGCAAAAAATGTGGTTGGCAAAGCCAAAATAAGTATCATGATGATACCAAGAATACCTGCCGTGCCAACTCCAATCGGTAAGAATAGCACGCCGGCCCCAATCGCGGTTCCGAACAAACTTAGCATCCAAAAAGTATCATTTTTTCTCCAACCCTTAAATATATTTGTCATTTTTAAATCTCCTTTTTATAACGTTGTTCTGGTCACACCAGAGAATGTGCTAACATAACCTGCATGAATAACCCTCCCATTAGATTTAACGTCTCGACTCGTTGTAAAACGCCACTTTGTGATAAACATCACTTTAGTGCCGTGAAAACCTTTTCTTCATGATAAAATATTATCATGGTGACAATTACCGTTCATGTGATTTCAATTATAAAAATTAAGCATTTTTAACACCAAATTAAAAAGGACTGAGATTATCATAACAGATCTAGCCTGTATCCATCTCAATCCTAGTGATATTAAGTTTAACATTCAACTGAATTATTTGAATGATAATTTATTCTCATAATAATTTTATTTTATCTCTGTCATACCATGCATGTAAGGTTGGAGCACCTTAGGAATCTTAACCGTGCCATCGGCTTGTTGATAATTTTCCAAAATCGCAGCTACCGTCCGGCCAACAGCAAGTCCAGAACCATTCAACGTGTGGACGTAATCGACCGTCCCATCAGCTTTCCGGTAACGAATCATCGCCCGCCGTGCTTGGAAGTCCAAGCAGTTAGAGCATGAACTGATTTCCCGATAAACGCCTTGTTCTGGCATCCATACTTCCACATCGTAGGTCTTGGCTGATGAGAAACCAGTATCCCCCGTTGAAAGCTTAATAACATGGTATGCAAGCCCTAATTCGCGCAACACTTCTTCGGCATTATCCGTTAATTTTTCGAGCTCATCGTATGAATTCTCAGGTTTACAGTACTTGACCATCTCGACTTTGTGAAATTGGTGCATACGAATCAAGCCCCGGGTATCACGCCCCGCACTCCCAGCTTCGGAGCGATAACAAGGCGTCATCGCCGTGAAGTACGTTGGCAATTGATCTTCAGATAAGATTTCATTCGCATAGTAATTGGTCAGCGGTACTTCAGCCGTCGGGATCAACGTCATTCCTGAAGATTCAACCGTGTAGACGTCTTCTTTGAACTTCGGAAATTGCCCAGTTCCATACATTGTCTGAGCGTTCACCAAGTATGGCGGAATAATTTCATGGTACCCTTGCTTTTGTATGTGCAGATCTAGCATAAAGCTGTAAACCGCCCGTTCTAAGAGTGCACCCGCATCCTTATAATAAACAAAGCGCGCGCCCGCGACTTTTGCTGCCCGGTCAAAATCCAAGATTCCTAAGCTCTCACCCAATTCCCAGTGCGCCTTAGGTTTAAACTCAAACGTTGGAATATCACCGTGCTTACGCATCTCAACGTTGCTATCTTCGTCAGGACCGACTGGTACATCATCAGCAGGTAAGTTCGGGAAGCGAATCGCTAAGTAATGAAGCCGATCGTTTACTTCCGTTTGGGCCGCTTCCGTACTCTTAATATCACCGTTCAGCTGTTTGACTTGTTGAATGAGGGCTTGACCCGCTTCCGATTGCGGATCACTTTGCCCAATTTGCTCTGTCAACTGGTTTTTCTGTTTCTTCAAGCCTTCAACCTTAGTAATTGCATCCCGATTTTGTTGGTCTAACTGTAAGTATTCATCAACCTCAGCCGGATCGACTTTCCGTGTCTGGAGCTTAGCCTTAACAAGTTCTGAGTTATTACGAACAAACTTTGGATTTAACATACGAAAAACCTCCTTAAAATTAAAACGTCCCATAGTCTTCGCCTAAAAGACTATGGGACGTTTTTTTACCAACGTGGTACCACCCAATTTACTGCTCTACGAGTATATCGTCTCACCGCGACCTCTTAAAAACGAGGCCAAACGCTAAATGGCGGATTCATCAGTCCAATCAACCAACTTTCAGCAACCGTTGGCTTTCTAAATAATCAGATTAACTACTAGCCCATTATGTTTGCGCTTTCAATTTACACTTATAATCTAGACCTCCTGCCAATTATTGTCAATAGTTTTTTATTATCATTTTATTTTTCTATTATCAAGAGAACCATTTATTGTTACCATGTATTTTCGCAACACCAGTTGTCACTGTGAATATCGGTGACCTAATCAAGCCCGTGGCCGCCCAACAAAAAAAGCACACCAACAATTCGCTGGCGTGCTTTACTCTTAATTCTACCGTACTAAATTTATGCCTTCACTTTACCAGTCTGGTTAGCGGCATCGATGAATGCCTTGAATAACCCTTCTGGACGGTTAGGCCGTGATAAGAATTCTGGATGGTATTGTGAGGCCACGAAGAAGCGCTTCTTTGGTAATTCAATCACTTCGACGAGCCGGTTGTCAGGCGAAGTTCCGGAGAAGACCATGCCCTTAGCAGCCATTGCTTCACGATACTTATTATTGAATTCATAACGGTGGCGATGACGTTCCATCACAACTTCTTCATTGTGGTAGGCTTTAGCCGCCACAGTTCCCGGCTTCAGCTTGCAAGGGTAAGCGCCTAAACGTTGCGTTCCACCCATGTCTTCAACGTCTTCTTGGTCGGCCATCAAATCAATAATATTGTCCGGCGTCTTCGGATCGATTTCAGCAGAGTTAGCATCCTTCAATCCAAGTACGTTACGTGCAAATTCGACACTGGCCATTTGCATTCCCAAGCAGATACCTAAGAATGGCACGTCGTTTTCACGGGCATACTTGATTGCCGTAATCTTACCTTCAATTCCCCGATCACCAAAGCCACCAGGAACTAAGATTCCGTCAGCATCGCCGAGTAGTTCTTCGACATTTTCTGGCGTAACATCTTCAGCAGAAATCTTCTTCAAATCAATGTCGGCATCATCCGTATAGCCAGCATGCTTCAATGCTTCCGTCACTGAGATATAAGCATCCTGTAAAGCGACGTATTTTCCGACTAGCGCAATCTTGATGGTCCGTGATAAGTTCTGAACATGATGTTCTAAGTCAATCCATTCACTCATGTCGGCCTTAGGTGCCTGTACATCAAAATGGTCAAGGACGATTTGGTCCATGTTTTGTTTCTGAACATTCAACGGAATTGAATAAATCGTCTTAACGTCTAAGGATTCAATGACTGCTTCTGGTTCCACGTCACAGAAGGACGCAATCTTATTCCGCATTTCCCGCGTAATTGGTTGTTCAGTCCGGACAACTAACATGTTCGGCTGAATCCCATAACTCCGCAATTCCTTAACAGAATGTTGCGTTGGCTTCGTCTTCATTTCACCAGCTGCCCGTAAATATGGGATCAATGTGGTATGGATATAGAAAACATTGTCGGAACCTAAATCACTCTTCATTTGCCGTAGCGCTTCAATAAATGGCAAGGATTCGATATCACCGACCGTCCCACCGATTTCAGTAATCACGATATCGGAATCCGTCGTCGTACCCGCACGCATGATTTTTTCCTTGATAGCGTTCGTGATATGCGGAATCACTTGCACCGTGGCGCCTAAATAATCGCCCCGCCGTTCCTTTTGCAGAACTTCTGAATAAATCTTACCGGTGGTAACATTTGAATATTTATTAAGGTTAATGTCGATAAAACGTTCATAATGTCCAAGGTCTAAGTCAGTTTCGGTCCCATCATCGGTCACGAAGACTTCACCGTGTTGATAAGGACTCATCGTACCAGGATCAACGTTGATATAGGGATCAAACTTTTGAATCGTGACCTTTAAGCCCCGGTTCTTCAATAAACGCCCTAGCGAAGCAGCGACGATACCTTTACCAATGGATGACACAACGCCACCAGTTACAAAAATATATTTGGTCATGTGATAACTCCTTAAAGATTTATTTCGTGGGGTGGTATAAATAAAGAAAGCTCCCTATTTCAACAGAAATAGGGAGCTAATACGATCGTTTGTCTCAGGTATTTCTACCAGAGAGCCCAAATAAGATAATACAAGGAGATTCCCTTTTCGTCAAGGAAAAATCTTGAAAAGCTTATTTCGATTCGTCGTCTTCGTCATCGTAGTCGTCATCATCATCGTCATCATTTAACTCTGATAATTGACCCTCGATACCGTCTGGCAACGTTTCATCAGCAACATCGTCGTCTGTGTCATCAACACCCGCAAGTTCATCGTACTTGCTGCTTGCTGAATCATCAGTATCGTCGTCCTGATCATCATCGTCATCGTAGTTATCGTCATCTTCGGGATCATCGTCATCGTAATCGATCACGTCGTCATCATCCCCGGCATCGGCCAAGAAGGCGTTAACCTTCTTACGCTTCTTGCGCTTTGGCCGATCCTCATCTTCGTCATCGTCCGTATGAATAACGGCTTCGTCAATGGATTCAAATGGGTACCATGCACGCAGGCCCCACATATTGTCACCGAGCGAAATGAAACTACCATCGATATTAAGATCGGTATAAAATTGTGATAAACGCTCCCGAATTTCTTCGTCGCTTTTACCTAAATATGATTGCACAGCGTTGGTCAAGTCGGCAAAAGCCATCACATCACCATGTTGTGATAAGATCGCGTGAGCAACCTCGATTAAAGATAATTCGGACTTTTTTTGTCCATCAAATTGTTTTAGTTCCAAACTGGTGCACGTCCTTTCCACAGTTTATAGTACATAATACCAAATTAGGCCGTGAATTGCAATCGCAACTTGTAGTTACCAAGTAGCTGCTCACCCGCGTATAAATCGTAATCAACGTTCACCTCACCTGAAAATGGCCGTTCACGTAGCCGTACTCGTAACATCGGCGTCACCGTTTCAACAGGTAGCATCCCCATAGGCGTTTGATAATGAGCACGCACCCGTTTACCATTGGAAAAGTGCAACCGAAGTCGGTTCTCCGCACTCCGCGTCAACACGACGTCCCCATTAGCTGCCAGCTTAATCGTCACTGGAATCGGTTCTGGCGCATCATCGTTAACTTCCTTATACCGTAAATAAAACGCGTCACCCATCTGAACCAATTGACCATCGACATCCAGTGCATAGTTCGCCGTATCGTCATCTTGCCGCGCCTGCGTCTCTAAATGAATCGCCACTGGCACACCAGTTGTTAAATCATCCATATTTGGACCTCCTAATATTTCAAAATCACACGCTGAACGCCCGTCTACGATCACCGTGTTACCACACTCGCTATATCCTTTTCAGCGTTCACGACCGCGCGACTCCCATCACGCCCATCGTAAAACTTCCTGTTTAATTATAAGCCATTCATGCCAAAATAACTAAAAATAGGACTAAAAGCGGTCAGCTTAGATCTGCTGGGAAAAGTTCGAACACGCGTAAACTTTTTGAGTCGGCTGTGTTCCAACAATTGTCCCCCAGCCCCGGAGGTCGAAATAGGCCGCACGTTGCTGACGAACAAAAAGCCAACTAACTTGCACGTTTCATTATCCTATGATGGTATGCTACAGATTAAGTTGATTTGTCTAAGCCAATGCAACAGTACCATTTTTCTAGTATAATTAGTGATGATACGGACAACGGTGGCGGTTTCATCATGAGACATCCCTCGTGCCCGATAATAGCGGATAACGGGGTGGCTTTCTTGACGGAATCAACAATTGCAACTTTGAGTCAAAAATACGAACCGGCAGCGATGCTGGATAGTTTTGCGTATACGAACGCCTTGCTGTGGTTAACGGCGGCTCGTCAGCAACCAATCGTTCATTTCTGGCAGTTACAGCCAACCGTCATTCTCGGCTTATTAGACCAACGCTTGCCACGGCTAACTGCTGGCTTAGCACATCTACACGCTGCCGGTTATCAGGTCATGCTCCGTAATTCAGGTGGGCTAGCCGTAGTTGCTGACCCTGGTGTACTAAACGTCTCCTTATTTCTTCCAGCAACTCGCGAACGCTATTCAATTACAGCGGCATATCAATTGATGGTCGACTACGTTCAGGCAGTTTGGCCACAATTAAATATCACGACTGGTGAGATTACACGCTCCTATTGTCCTGGTGATTATGATTTGAGTATTGCCGGTCGTAAAATTGCCGGAATGTCGCAACGGCGCACTGCCGAAGCGCTGGTCATCATGCTGTATGTCAGCGTTGATGGCGATCAGATGGCCCGTAGTCAACTCATTCAGCGTTTTTACCAAGTCAGCTTAGCCGGTCACCATGACGCGCGGTTTCCAGATGTTGATCCACAAGTCATGACGACCGTTGCTGACGCTTTGGCAGCGCCGACTGACACTACCGCTACACAAGCTCGTTTTATAGCCATCCTAGCTCAACATGGGACGGTCGACACAACAAGTTTGCCGTTAGTCACCGAAGAACCTGAATTTCAAGCACACTTAAATCAAGCCTATCAACAAATGCAACGCCGACAACAACGCTTGCATCACTGAAAGAAGGAATTAATTTGGCCTATCGCCAGCAACTATTACCCATGGAGAAAGTCTTTCGTGACCCGGTCCATGATTACATTTATATCCAACATCAAGTCATTCTCGATTTGATCAACACCTCGGAATTTCAACGACTGCGCCGTATTAAGCAACTCGGTACGACCTCGCTGACCTTCCACGGTGCAGAACACTCCCGCTTTGGACATTGCCTCGGTGTTTATGAGATTACACGCCGTATTTGCGATAACTTCGAACGTAACTACCCGACCCAGGCCCCTGGTGACGGTGGTTGGGATGATCACGAGCGATTGGTCGCACTATGCGCCGCCCTGTTACACGATATCGGTCACGGGCCATACTCACACACATTCGAGCACATCTTTCACACCGACCATGAAGCCCTAACTGTTCAGATTTTGACATCACCTGAAACCGAGGTCAATCAGGTCTTACAGCAAGTCTCACCTGACTTCCCGGCCCAAGTTGCGGCCGTCATTCAAAAAACGTACCCGAATCCCCAAGTCGTCCAGATGATTTCTAGTCAAATCGATGCCGATCGGATGGACTACCTACTGCGAGATTCGTACTTCACGGGTACGAATTACGGCAATTTTGATTTGACCCGTATTTTGCGCGTTATGAAGCCGTATCAAGGCGGCATTACATTTGCAATGGAAGGCATGCACGCGGTCGAAGATTACATTGTCAGTCGCTTCCAGATGTACATGCAAGTCTATTTCCATCCAGTATCACGTTCCATGGAAGTCATCCTAGATCGCCTACTGGAGCGGGCTAACGATCTTTATCAAAGCCACGCGGTCGACGCTGAAGCCACACCAGTGATGTTATTGCCGTTTTTCAATAATAACTTTACGTTACACGATTATTTACGGTTAGACGATGGCGTCTTAAACACTTATTTTAGCCATTGGCGTGATAGCCGTGATCAAATTCTCGCTGACCTAGCAACCCGTTTCTTAGACCGGCGTCCCTTAAAATCAGCACGAGTCGATGCAACGACTCAACCGCTAATTCCAACGTTACAAAAATTAATTGAACAAGCCGGCTTTGATACGCACTACTACACTGACATCAACGACAGTTACGATCTTCCTTACGACGCCTATGATCCTAAGATGAAGAAGCCGCGTACCCAGATTGAACTGCAACAAAAAGACGGTTCCTTACTAGAACTATCCACCGTCAGTGACCTAGTGCGAGCCATCACCGGGAAAGTCTCTGGCGATCAGCGGTTTTTCTTTCCAAAAGAAATGCTCAGCAAAAACGCCGAAAACGATTTATTTAAACCAATTTACCAAGAATTCCAGCAATATATTTTAAACGATCGTCTGGTCGTACCACACTAATTTTGGAGGAATTATTATTATGTCAGTCAAGCTTATCGCCATCGATATGGACGGCACCTTACTCAATGAGCACAGCGAACTAAATCCCGCAACCGTTCAAGCGATTAACGCCGCTAACGCGCAAGGAATCAAAGTCGTCATTTGTACGGGACGGCCATTAAGTGGCGTCACGCCCTTTTTAAAGCAACTTGGAATCGCTGGTGAAGATAATTACGTCATTACTTTTAATGGCTCAATGGTTCAGACAATTACCGGTAAGATCATCACAGGACTTACCCTGTCACATGACGATTACATCGACATTGAAACGCTCAGCCGAAGACTCAATATCCATTGTCACGTTGAAAGTGAAGACCATATCTACACCGCCAATCGAAATATCAGCCCTTATACGGTCGGCGAAAGTGCACTCGTCAATATGCCGATTCGGTTCCGGACACCGGAAGAAATGCGCCCAGACTTACCAATCGTCAAGTGCATGTTCATCGATCACGGCCCACTACTGGATGCAGCCATCAAGCAATTACCAGCGTCATTCTCCAAGCGCTTTACCATTGTTCGCTCAGAAGCGTATTTCCTAGAATTCATGAATCCCGCCGCTAGCAAGGGTAACGCCCTAGCCACGTTGACCGACCATCTGAACTTAACTGCTGATGAAGTCATGGCGATTGGTGATCAAGGTAACGATTTGAGTATGCTGCGTTACGCAACCAACAGTGTTGCGATGGGTAACGCCATTGATGAGGCCAAGCAAATTGCCCGTTATGAAACCAAGACTAACGTTGAAGACGGGGTCGCACACGCCATTAACACTTGGGCACTCGCCTAAGCTACTATTTTTCAAACTAATTCAAGCAACGCTAATGGCTCGTTTTTAACGTGCCGTGAGCGTTGCTTTTTTATCACTGTTATGACCGTTACCCAGCGTTTTCTAAACAATCCAGTCAAACAAAAAAGTGACGATCAGTCATTACCTGATCGTCACTTTTTAATGCTGGTTATTCGAAACTACCAGTTGCACTATTTTCCTTAGTAACACTACCACTATCCGGATAATAACGATAAGTATCCGTTACTGTCTTGGAAGCAGAAGAACTAGACTCATTCGTCGCATAGATTGCGGTAATCTGATAATAAGCACTGGTCTCCTTAGTAATATTAAATTCGGTATCCGAAGTAAACGTAACACCGGACGCATCCTGAAACTGTTTGATGATCGCCGAAGTTGTCAGCTCTGAAGAACTACTGCTGGCAGACGCGCTGCTATTCGACGAACTCGTCATCGTTGAACTATCGGCACTAGTACTACTCGTACTGCTTGAAGACGTCCTACTATCACTCGCACTAGCCGCAGAACTCGAACTGACAACCGTTGAGCTATCACTACCAGAACTAGTTGATTGCGACGCCTCATAATTCATAATGGCTTGTTTCATTGCCAAAGCTTTTTTCTGTAATTTTTTGATAACCGGATGTGTGGCTTGCACATCGTCCAACTTATCAATATTGGCCTTCGCAGTGGCCAAATCATGAATACTTAATTCATCACGGGCAGCGTTATAGTAACCATTGGCTAGCTTGACCGCCTGGTACTGCTTGACGAGCTTTTGCCGAGCAGCAATAAAACTGGCGTCAGTCGTGCCATCATAACTACTTAACGTGTCAAAATAACCCTTTGCTAGACTGAGCTGATTATTATCAAGTGCTTCTTCAGCTTCCTGATAATACTTTAACCCAAGGGCTAACTTTTTGATCGCTGGAGTTGATTCAGAAGCACCCGCTAAAGTCTTCTGGGCAGCGGCAATTTTTTGTTGCGAAATTTGCTGATCAGCTTTGGTTAAAACGGCCGTTGTACTGTTACCAGTTGCGGTCGTTGCCGAACTTGCGGTTACGCCTCCGGTATTTTTGGCACAGCCTGAAAGTGTAATCAATCCGAGTAGGACGATTACAATCAGTGGCCAAGATGATCGATAGGCATGATCCACGGCAAACCCCTCCTTTTTATCATTCTCCATTATACCATTAATCGCAATGTCATTTTTTTCAAAGCTCTGAGTAGCGGCTTTGTTAAATTAACCTAACTAACGCTGCGACATAATAAGCCGCTAAACCAAGTACCACCACTAAGTTGGCCCAGCGATACATCACAATTAAGGCCAAGTATTCCCGAAACATAGCAAACGGTAAATAATACAGTGGCGTATGCGCCCCGATTCCCGTTAGGTTCAGGTGCAGTTGCCGAGCAAAAATATTAGCCCGTAAAACGTGATAGCCACTCGTGACAATCACGGCGCGATAAAACGGTTGTTGCCGCACAATTAATGCGTGCGAAAATTTTAGATTTTCAATTGTCGACGTTGACCGATTTTCTTCTTGAATGGCATCACGGGGGACCCCTTGATCCACTAAGTACTGCCGCATTGCGGTACTCTCCGCCATAACCTCATCCGGCCCCTGACCACCAGAAACAACGATCGTGATTGGTTGATGATAACGCGCCCGTTGCACCCGGTAGTACTTCGCTGCCGTCTGAAGCCGATATGCCAGTGTTCGCGTTGGCTGCCCATTTGGCATCAACCCTGCTCCTAAGACGATCATATAATCGATCTGTCGATGACGTCCTAGTCGGGTCATGACGCAAGCTAATAGATACGCGATAAAGCTGAACGCAAAATACGCCGTCAATAATAACGCTAGGCCTAATAACTGCCACAAGCGTCGCGAATGCCAAACTCCTAAGTTGATTACTGATAAGACCAGCATTATGACTAATACACCACCGACGATTGCTAGCAAGCTGTAATGAAACGCCCAGCCCTCCTTGCGAATCAATCGGTAACTATACCTGACAAAACTAATGCCCACAATCAAAATTACAATTGGCAACAACGTATAAGCCAAGATTTTTGCACCGACCAACATGAATTGCCAAGTAGGACTTGCCTGCGCACTGAATCGATGGTAAGCGCTTAACAAAATGCCAATGACTGCAATCAAAAAAAGATGT
Organism: Lactiplantibacillus sp. C232; assembly: GCF_023806725.1. NCBI lineage: Bacteria > Bacillati > Bacillota > Bacilli > Lactobacillales > Lactobacillaceae > Lactiplantibacillus > Lactiplantibacillus sp. C232. Next base: position 116,680 of record NZ_JAMSKZ010000005.1, on the reverse strand, counting down.
CCCGTTAACCAATGCCGCCGGTCCGTCAATTGCAAGGTCAACGCACTAGCAAGGGCCAAACTACCCCAATAAAACGGTGTCATCGCAACACCCCCTTAACTTATATTGTAATCATTTTAAGGATTCGTGCTAGTGTTTATGGATAAAAAAAGGACGCCGGTAGCCCGACGTTGGTCCGTTATCCGTTCCGCGCCATCACCTAATTAATGTTGAAGCACGCCAAAACGAAAGATTCGTTGATATACAGCGTCCAGTCCAACTTTGACTAGGTCACAATGCCCACCAAACAACACCTTTACTCTATCACTTTTAGAAATTACTGCAACTTAAAAAGCGTCAAATCAGCAATTGCCAATTTGACGCTTCGTCAATTAATTTTCTTCGTTATGGAAACGATTCTTAAATAATGGACTAACTGGTTTATTTTCATGGATAAACTTGATTGCTTGACCCATTAATTGACCAACTGAAACTTGTTCGATCTTATCGATTCGCTTAGCAGCTGGTAATTCAATTGAATCCGTCACAACTAATTTCTTAATTGGTGACTTTTCAATCCGTTCGATGGCAGGACCAGACAGAACTGGATGCGTACAACTGGCGTAAACTTCAGTTGCGCCCGCATCAACCAGTGCCTGTGCACCTAAAGTAATCGTCCCAGCCGTATCGATCATATCATCGATCATGATGGCCCGCTTACCCTTGACATCACCGATAATATTCATAACTTCGGCAACGTTGGCCCGTGGTCGACGCTTATCAATAATCGCGATTGGTGCCTTCAAGAATTCAGCTAATTTACGTGCCCGAGTCACACCACCATGGTCAGGTGAAACAACCACAGCATTTTCATCCAAGTGGTGGTTCAGGAAGTAGTCAGCTAACAGCGGCGCACCCATCAAGTGATCCAACGGAATATCGAAGAAGCCTTGAATTTGGGCAGCATGAAGATCGAGTGCCAAAATCCGTGTTGCACCGGCTGTTTCCAGCATATTTGCAACTAACTTAGCGGTAATTGGTTCGCGAGAACGTGCTTTCCGATCTTGACGCGCATATCCGTAATAAGGAATAACCACGTTAATGGTCTTAGCACTCGCGCGACGTAGGGCGTCAATCATGATCAATAGTTCCATCAAATTGTCATTAACGGGAGCGGAAGTTGATTGAATGATATAAACTTGGTCACCACGAATACTTTCCTCAATGTTAATGCGAATTTCGCCATCACTAAAGCGATCGACCGAAGTCTTACCCAACTTAACCCCAACGGCGTCCGCGATTTTTTCTGCCAATGGTTTATTTGAATTCAAAGCAAAGATTTTTAACTTTGGATCAAAATACTGTTCTGACATAATTTCCTCCATTCGAAAATTTATTACTTACTAAATAATAGGCATTTTGCTAGTGAAAATCAAGTCCCAACAACAAGGCAAAATTGCGTGAGACTGGGCTGGAAGCACGACTTTCGGCAATCTAAGCCCCTTCGTGATTAAAGATTAAAGTTTCGTGAGCCCCGATTACCGAACAATCTTAGTTAATGAGACCGCTATCAGTTGTAATTGGTACTGACACACGCATTGTACCAGTTATTGCCTTAGTTGGTACTTGACCGCTGCCGTTTCTCGCGTTCAAAAGTAACCAGTCCTAGAAGTCGGAATAGAGCGCACACCGGCTGACGAACAGGGATCTACTAAACTGTTCAGTTATCTAAACACACTCAGTGGTGCTGATTTAAATAAGTCACGACATCGCGCCCCAAACGATTCATCCCTTGATATTGTTGGTACTGCTTGCCATTCTGGGCCATGACGACAATGCTATAAGTGCCTTGTTTGGTCTTAAAAATGGCCGCGTCGTTTTGGACACCCTTATCGGGATATTCGCCAGTTTTATTATAGACCGTGGCGTGTTTAACTAAGTATGGTAGCTTGCTGTGGTTGCGACAGCCCTTAAGTAAGGTCAACATCTTCTTATCATACGTCTTACCTAATAACTTATGTTGATATGTCAGCGTTAAAAAACGAGTTAGATCAGCCACCGACGTGTAATTATCGCGTCCCCAGCGTAGCGCGTTCGTATCAAGCATATACCGTTGTAAAACCGTCTGCTTGAATCGATAATGCTTAATGGCCGCATTAACGCCCCTGAAGCCCCCCGCACGTTTGATCAACCGGTTAGCCGCGTTATTATCGGAATTATGAATCATTAATTTTAAATCATTTTGATCTTGCTGTGTTAGCCGTAACTTTCGTTGTTGGACCCGTCGATAAATCGTCAGCATAACATAAACTTTGATCGTACTAGCAGAACGTTGACGAGTCATGCGCTGATTTCCCGTTTGCACGGTTAGTTTTCGTCGACCTAATCGGGTCACCTTGACCGACCAGCGCCCACCTAGTGATTTCAAATCACGTTGCGCGATTTTTTTAACGGCTGTTTGCTCACTTTTAACGCTAGTTGCGTGTACTGGTAATGCCCAGCTCCAACCGCCAAGCAATGCCAGACCACAAATAAGGCCGCGAATCCACTTCTTCGTCTGCATCTAAATGCCTCCAAACTTCCCCGTCCCGTAAACTCCTCGCCAATTATACCAATTTCGTGACTTAATTAAAATCACTCAGTTGCCCTGAACTGACACAGTCAAATCAACTTTGTCCTATTTAGCAGCTAAATAGCCCTTATTACACCACAAGTCACGCCGATGAGCTAACAAAAAGAGACCATCCCAGCAACAACGCACTTGGATGGTCTCTGAATTCAATTATCAATGATAATAATTACATGTTTTCTGGTTCATGTGGTAAGCGGCCCCAGAAGTCAGGCTTGTTCGTCTGACGTGCCCGGGCAATTGCCATATCATGGAAGTTAACATCATCAGTAATGGTCGAACCAGCCGCGATAAACGAGTGGTCAGCCACTTCAACTGGCGCAATGATGTTCGAGTTACTACCAATAAAGGCGGAATCGCCGACATTCGTGTGGTGCTTGTTGACTCCGTCATAGTTAACGAAGACCACACCACAACCAACGTTAATATCTTGACCTAACGTTGCGTCACCAACATAAGTCAAATGGCCGACCTTGGTCCGATTACCGATCTTAGCCTTCTTGACTTCGACAAAGTTACCAAGATGGACGTGTTCACCAATCTCAGCTTGCGGCCGCAAATGGCTATACGGGCCAATATTGCTGTCAGCGTGCATGATGGAATCTTCCAAGAAGGAAGCCGTCACCCGAACACGATCTTCAATCACCATGTCATGGATCTCGGAGTGCGCGCCGATGAAGCAATCTTCACCAATTGTCGTATGGCCCTTGATCAAGACGCCTGGTTCAATAATCGTATCAGCACCAATCTTAACGCCCGCATCAATATAGGTATCGTCAGGGTTGATAATTGAAACCCCATTTTCCATATGCTGCGCGTTGATCCGTTGTTGCATCACTTTGGTTGCTTGGGCTAGAGCTGCACGGGTATTTACCCCCATTGATTCATCAAAATCATCCATTTGATAGGCGGCGACCACATCACCCTGATTCTTCATGATCTGAATCACGTCAGTCAAATAATATTCGCCCTGTGCATTATCGTTGGTCACTTCATGTAAGGCGGCAAACAACTTCTGATTATCGAAGCAGTAGACTCCCGTGTTAATTTCATGAATTTCTTGTTCTTCCTTAGTCGCATCCTTTTGTTCTACAATCTTTTCAACGATGCCTAACCGATTGCGAACAACCCGGCCGTAGCCTTGAGGATTAGGTGCCTTGGACGTTAAAATCGTGCCAGCGGCACCCTTAGCTTGATGATATTCAAATAATTCTTCAAAAGTTTCAGCTTTAAATAAGGGTGTGTCGCCACTGACGATCAGCGTCATCCCATCCGCATCTTTTAAGAGCGATTCGGCTTGTAATACTGCGTGACCGGTTCCTAATTGTTCCGTTTGAACCGCGTACTCAGTTCGGTCGCCTAATGCTGCTTCCACATCTTTGGCACCGTGGCCTACAATGGTCACGATATTTGCCATGTGGGTGGCTTCAACTTGGGTCAAGACGTGGTCGACCATCGATTTGCCACAGACCTGATGTAATACTTTGACTAGCTTGGATTTCATCCGGGTCCCTTTACCAGCGGCCATGATGATTGCATTTTTGGTTGTCATTACAAATTACTCCTTAGTCCTCAGATAAGTCCATCATATCAAAAAACTGGTCTGGATAACACACCAGGCTAGACTTCCGCACCGAAAACCTTCTCCAAATAGTTACCAGCAACGACTTTAATCGCCTTGTCACTATCACTTACGTTGGTTACCCGTAATAACGACGTGTAGTCATCGATTAAACGATTGCCAACAAAACTGGCTTCGGCAAAAACGGTGATGCCAATTAAATTAGCATCAAATTCTTCAATCAAGGTCTTCATCCCGTTGATTGTGCCGCCGCCCTTCATGAAATCATCCACGATGAGCACGTTGGCGCCTTCCGTTAGGCTTCGCTTAGAAAGTTCCATCTTCTTGATCCGTTCTGAAGAACCCGAGACATAGTTCACACTAACGGTCGAGCCTTCCGTAATTTTAGAATCATTGCGGACAATCACAAACGGCACATTTAAATAAGTCGCAACACTTTGGGCAATCGGAATTCCTTTAGTTGCAACGGTCATAACAGCGTCGATTTTTTGATTCAAGTACTGAGTCGCAATCACCCGACCCACTTGGCGCAAAATATCTGGTTGGCCTAAAATATCAGATAAATAAACATAGCCACCCGGTAACACCCGACTCTTGTCGGCAACCTTAGTGGTCATCTCGTCAATAAATTCTTGGGCCTCTTCCTTTAAAATATAAGGAATAAACCGTGCACCACCAGCAGCACCGGGAATGGTTTCCAAGATTCCTGTTCCCCGGGCCTGAAACACTTTCTTCAAAATCGTTAAATCTTCACTGATTGACGACTTTGCGGATGCGTACCGTTCCGCGAAGTATGTCAATGAAACTAATGTATGGGGACGTTCCAACAAATAGCGCGTCATATCTATTAAACGTTCGCTTCTACGTACTTTCATAACTTCCACCTCAACCTAAATCATCATTTTTAAAGTCTATGCAAAATGATAACACAAACGTTCGGAAATAAGCTAATTTTTTCACGTTTTTTTACTAAACCATCGGAATTTCTTAATATGTTTGCCAATTATCTTGTCTGTACAGCTCATATTTGGCGAATTCGAGAACAATAAACTTAGGCAACTTATAACGGAGTAGATACGGAATGTGCTAGGGGAATCCATCGTTCACACGACGTAGCGTCCAGAAAGTTCGATTGATTGGTCGCTACTTACACCTAAAAAGCCCAGAACGAGTAATTTTGGAATCGTTCTGAGCTTTCAAGCAATTTATTTTATTGGCTTCTGCTTATTGAATCGTTGTCGTCCCCAAACAATAGGATATAGACAACAGTAATTACCAAATTACCGACTAAACTTTTCTATAAAATAACCGATACTCGGCAATTAGTCCTTGTCGAATATCGGTTATCTTAATCTGACTAATTCATGTTACTTATTGGCCCGGTGCTTACCCCCAACAAATAAGCCATAGTAAATCAAACTGAATAACAAGCTACCGAGTAATGACGATACTAGCCCATGTGTCGTAGTTTGTGTCATCACAGCTAAGATTGCTCGAACAGCAAAGTAAGCTACTGGAATAATAGGGCCAACAAAATTAGATTGATTCCTTTTTCCCAGTAAATAACTCCAGTATCCTAATCCCAGCGTAATTCCTATAATTACTACTCCAATAATTATAATCGTTGCCATTTTTCAACCTGCAATCATTTTTTGCCGTTTTCATACTCTTTTACAATATCTAAAAAACCAGTCCTCTCGTTGGTTTCTCGTGCATAATCTATAATGGATTTCCCAAATGGATCACGCAAACGATAATCTGAGCCCGCCTTTAATAGATAAAAATATAACTCTTCATTTTCCTTAGTATCCAAATCATTATCAAAAACCGCATAAAACAGTGGTACATGTCCATACTTATCAACGCTATTTACATCGATGCCGTTCTCGACTAATAGTTTCGTAATTTCCATAGCAAACTTAGGATTTGGACGCCATACACAATTGTAAAAATAATGTAATGCGTTTCGATGTTCACTCTTGGTGACAAAGTTAACATCAATACCTGCTTGTAACAAGAAATGAACAATCTTTAACTTTTCCTCAGGATTGTCATCGTTTGTCATTGCCATGCATAATAAATTAAGTCCTTCAAACTTATCAGTCTCATCCACATTGCCAGAATAATAATTTTTAAACTGATCAAATGTTCCATCTCTTACCGCACTAAAAGCATTGTAAACTAGCACACTTTTTACCTCGTTTCATATTTATGACTCCGATTAGCAGACGGAGTTTCTAATCTAGAGTTTTTGGGATTAAATTGAAAATCCTTCAATGTCATCTTCCTATTTTTATATAGATTGAACATTTCCTTATAAGACTTACCCGGTAGATGTCCGAAATCGACCTTTCCTTTTCGGGGTTAACCCGGCTTCCAATGTATCACTTGTTTCGTATTTCGATCAATAAGCACTCCATCTTTAGCTTGCCTATTATATACTTCCCGCTCGAATTCGAGTTTTTTCTTCCCGGTTAATGTTGGTCGTCCATAAGGTTTTCCGTTCCTAATATAAGAGCCATTTTCCAATGGGACATTATTTGTCTTTTTATCTTTCCCATCTTTTGAAGATTTCTCCTTGCTAGATTTCTCCTTTTTCCCATGACTATCTTTATTCTGCGAGGATTGTTTTCTCTGAGAAGCTTTTCTTGCCTTGCCCGCAGCTTTTTTCTTATTGTAGCGCTTCTGTTGTGCTTCTTGGTCTTGTATTTTGTCGCATGAGAAGTCTTTTTGGGCTTAGACTTTTGATGTCCCATGCTTGGTCTTTGTAGTTTTGTGAGACTTCGTGGCTGCTTTCTTGGTCGTCTTCCTAGCCGGCTTACGTTTGGCCAATTCCTCAGCCGCACGCTTCATTGCCTGCTTAGTTGCCCGACCGGCACAAAGTTCAAGGCTGTCCAAAACGCACCCTTCAAACGAGAACGCCTCTTACCAGTAGCGCATCTTTCCCCGTAATAATGGTATAAATATCATTATACCCAATCATATCCGTCAAAAACGAAATGATACCTTTACTGATTCCCGTCCTACGACTAAGTGTGGCAATTACAGCGCTACCCTTGGACTTATGCTTTTAGAAGACTTCTTGTGTGACTTGCCCCCCACGCAAACGAAAAGTTGCAACCCCAACACGAACAAAAAACTAGCCGCTCTAGAATTCCCAATGAATTCCAGAAACGACTAGTAACATTTTAGCGTGTCACAACGAACCACTTAATTCTGTAAACTACCTACTTTTAACGTGATACAGCTGAACAAGAATAGCTCCACTAGCTTCCGACCCGAAGTCGCTGATAACCCAGCGCGGCAAAGTAGAAGATACACTCGATTGCAGCGATGAAGAAACTGACTGGTAAATTCGTGACGTAACTCAAGTACAGCCCCAGCCAAACCCCAATCAACGCGAAACCAATCGCTAGAAAAATCATCTTGCTAACCGTATGGACAAAGTATCGCGCTGCCGCTGCTGGTAACGTGAGTAAGATAAAAATCAGTAATGACCCCACAATTTGGGCAGCCACGCTGACGCTCATCGCAACGAGTACCAAGAAGACCACTGAGATGCCGGTCGTCCATAAGCCGCTCACCCGGGCGCCAATCGCATCGAAGGAATCAAATTTGAGTGGCCGGTACAAGCCCAACATCACGAGTAGGACGATGGCCGATAAGATTGCGACCCGGATGACATCCGCACTGGCAATCCCAATCACACTCCCAAACAGGATGCTCGTCGCATAACTCGAAGTTTGATTAGATAACGACAGGAATAGAATTCCTAAGCCGATAAACAGAGCGGAAATTGCAGAAATCGAGGCTTCGCGTCGTGATTGTTTCACACTCATCTGCCCCACGATGACCGAACTAATTACGGTAAAAATCAGCATCCCACTCAACGCGGTCCAGCCCATAAAAATCCCGAAGGCTGCACCGGCAAACCCAATTTCAGACAGTGTGTGTGTCAGAAATGAGAGGTTCCGGGCAATCACGAAAACGCCAATCGTCCCACAAATAATTGCAATAAAGGTTCCTGCTAAGTAGGCGTTTCGCATAAATACTAAGCTAAACATTGACATTAGTGGCCTCCTTTAATTGCTCTACTGACATATCAGCGATATTGCCAAATTGCTGGTGGCCGGGCTTTAAGGCCAGATAATGTTTGGCGTATTGCTTCGCTAATGGCAAGTCGTGCGTCACAAAGAAGACGGTAATGTTGCTAGTTTGGTTTAAGTTCTGAACGAGGTCCAACAATTCATACTTCATTTCATTGTCCAGACTAGCCGTCGATTCGTCTAAAATTAATAGCTGCGGTTGTTGCACAATTGCTTGTGCTAAGTAAGCCCGCTGCTTTTCACCACCAGAAGCCATCCCAAGCGGTCGCTGACGGAGTTTCTTCAAATTGGTCACGGCTAATGCTGTCGCTACCTGACGATGTTCAGCTCGAGACAGCCACGGCTGCCACCCTTTTAGGTTCAGCCCGACAAAGTCCTCAATCGTTAACGGATACTCCTGGTCTAAGTTGCGAAATTGGGGCACGTAGCCAATTTTAATGGCTTTTTTATTCGGATAATACTTAATTTGACCGGCTGTTGGCTTCAGCATGCCAAGCAAGGCGCGAATTAGAGTGGTTTTCCCCACCCCATTCTCACCAATCACGGTCAAAAAGTCACCTTGTTCAATGTTAAAATTCAAATCTTTAAACACCTGGTTGTTTGGAAAGCCAATTCCAAGGTGTTGGACGGCAATTAACGGTTCCGTCATAACACTACCCCAACTTTCTAAATTAAAGTAAATCGTAATGATTACTATTTTAGTTTACCTGAATGCGGTGATTTGTCAATACCTGAGTTCAAAATGCCGTAATCATTACCAGCTGCGGCAATCATCGGGGCCTAATCAAATAACACCTTGACCACTAGTTGAATGCGCTTATCACTAAGACGAGATTGCAAAAAAAAGACCGTTTTTACCGTTAAGCCGGTAAAACACGGTCAATTCATGTTTATCATTACTTTAATTTAAGGTGCTTAAGCCAACCCCGCCTGCTCATGCAAGAATTCATCCAACACTTCTTGATAGCGATCCGGGTGCGTTCGGATGGCTTCAACGTGACCAGCATCGGGGTCGATATACAGGCCCTTTTGTTGTGGTAACTGGTCGTACAAGGTATGTGCATTGCGGACAGGCACCGTCTGATCCTTGGAACCATGAATCATCAAGATCGGTAACCCACCATCAATCACCCGTTGCAGAATCCGGCCATCCTTAAACCCATAGCCCGCGCGAACGTGTGCTAAGCGATTCGCCACCGGCATAATCGGATAGGCTGGCAAGTGGAACTTATGAGTCAGTCTGAACTTCGCTTCATCATAAAGATCCGCATAACCGCTATCCTCCACAATAGCTTTAACATTCTCCGGTAACGGCTCACCACTAGTCGCCATGACCGTGGCGGCCCCCATCGAAATTCCCATCAATACGATGTCAATATCCAGACCTAATTGACTAAGCGCCATCGTAATCCAACGTTCATAATCTAGTCGGTCTAGCCAACCATAACCAATCGTATGGCCTTGACTATCACCAAATGACCGGGCATCAGGCATTAAAACGTCATACCCCAAGCTCATAAAGATGCGCGCATACGGAATCATTTGTTCGCGCGAATGTCCTAGACCATGCGCCAAAATCGCCAAGCGGCCAATTGTTTTCGGATTAGGGATATATGTTGCCACTAAGTTCAGCCCATCAAAGGACTGGATCATCCACTGCTGTTTAGGCTGCTTGAAATACCAAAAATTCTCAATTTCAGTGTTTTCTGCCCGCGAACGTTCGCGGCCCTGCTGCTTCTGTGCGTCACTCACGTGCATCGCGACTTGATACGCCGCTAAGCCACCAAGTAACGTTCCCGCATAAGTTGCAGCACCAATGACGCCCGCCAATTTCAATCCAAATTTTGTCGACTGCTTCATCCGAACACCTCCGTTACTCCTTATTTAATCATAAACGCGCATAAATTGCTTACAAAAAGAGATTGCGTTGTCCAAATAACCGATGATGCGTTGAAGGCAACGACCATCTTCGTGTGTCAACCTGCAAGCAAAGCCGCGGCTACTCGCATTCCGGTGCCAATTGCACTGCTACACCATCTCTGGCTGGACACAGGTCGTGATGACAAATGGCTCAGCGCTACCGTTTAAGCGTAGCAGTAAATTAGAGACTCGGCTCACCTAACCCCGTACCAATAAAAAAAGCCCACCATCACGGCGGACTACTACGGTCTAATGTTCATTTAAATTAACTGGCCGCACAAGGTATACTTCCCGACAAAAACCCTTCAAGGAATTATACACGCGTTGCGCCCGCGATTGTTTGCGACACACGCCGAACACAGTTGGTCCGGTGCCGCTCATCTGGGCCGCATCCGCCCCAAACGTTAACAATTGCCGCTTGATCTGTAAAATCTCGGGGTAGCGTTTTGCCGTGATTGGCTCTAAAACGTTGCCCATATTCGCAAAAATCTCCGCGAAATCCTGCTGTTGAATACCAGCCAACAAGGCCTCAATATTGGGATGCTGGTCGATGCGCTCGTAATTGACCTGCCGCAAAATATTTGGCGTTGACACACTGACTTTCGGCTTCGCTAGAATAATCCACATCGGCGGCAACTTAGGTAGCGGGGTGACTACATCGCCTTTTCCCGTCACGTGGGCCGTCTGACTGTAGACACAGTATGGCACATCTGAATCTACTTGCAATCCCAAACGTGCTAACGTGGCTAAGTCCAAGTGGAGATTCCACATCCGGTTCAAGCCCCGTAAAACAGCGGCGGCATCAGATGAGCCGCCTCCTAGACCAGCCGCTACCGGAATGGCCTTTCTTATTTTGATACGGACACCCCGATCAACATGACAATACCGTTTTAAAACGCTCACCGCTTGAAAAGCTAAGTTACGGCGATCATTCGGCAAAAAGCCACTATCGGTGACCACTTCGATTCGGTTCGTATGCAATGATTCTAACATGACATAGTCGGCCAGATCGACCGACGTCATCACCATGTCCCACTCTTTATCCCCATTTGGATGTTCAAATAAGGTATCCAGTCCTAAATTGATTTTGGCCGGTGCTTTTTCAACGATCTGCACGCGTCTCACCCTCTTCCATGACCGCGATTACCCGGGGTCGCTGACTTACTTTGATACAATTATACTAATATCAAGGCAAAATAAAAAGACCTTGCTTGGGGGTCTTAATATTGAGAATTCACGAGACGCGAATTAAGCTTCAGTTGTTTCATCATCAAAAGCGATTTGAACGTTCTTTGTCAGAACATCAGTATAACTGTAGGAGACCCGTTCAAATGCGTTTTCTTGTTGATCTAAATCCACAACGAACACCGAACGATAAGTTTCTTTCAAGATACCGTGGCGTTCAGTTGTTTTCTTACGGCCAGCCTGGGCAACGACCTTCATGCGTTGGCCGATCCGTGAGTCAAGTTTATCTTTAATTGCAGCTAGTGAAATTGGCATTGAGAATCCTCCTCATGAAAGACACTATACTAGCTTTTCACAAAAAAGTCAATATTATATCACAAGGTTTTCTAATGTGCAACCATTTTATAAGCATAGATAACTTAAAGTAAGTCAGCCTGATGTAATGCATCCGTCAATGTAATAAATTCATCGACCGTCAACCGTTCGGCACGAATCTTGGGATCAATTGTCGCGATATCAAGAGCCTGTTGAATGGCCGTCTTCGTCTCAGGTTGTTTACCAAATAGGCTTTGCAAATTATTCCACAGATTTTTCCGACGGTGCGCAAAGCCCGCTTTAACGACCTTGAAAAAAGCTGCTTCGTCAAATGGCACGTGTGTCCGCGGTGGCAATGCCGTCAATTTCACGATTGCAGAATCGACATTCGGTGACGGCACGAAAACCGTCCGGGGAACGACCATCGCCATCTCAGCAGCCATCCGGTACTGCACAGCAATCGTTAACGCACCATACGCCTTCGTACCCGGTTCAGCTGCCAAACGGTCGGCAACTTCCTTTTGCATCATCACAACAATATTTTCAAAAGCAACGTCCCCCGCCAAAATGTTCATCAGAATAGGCGTTGTAATATAATACGGTAAATTGGCGACGAGCTTCAACGGCCGCTCGTTATCTAAATGTTCACTGATCATCGCGGCTAAGTCGGCCTTCAAAATATCTTGGTTAACGACCGTTACATTGTCATAATCAGCTAGTGTCTCATCCAAAATTGGCAGTAACCGATCATCGATTTCAAAGGCCAGGACGTGGTGCGCAGCCCGTGCCAAATACTCAGTCAGTGCCCCGATCCCAGGGCCAATTTCAATCACGTTATCATTGGTTCCAATGTCAGCAGTGGCAACAATGTTGTGTAACACGTTCTGATCAGTTAAAAAATTCTGTCCTAAACTCTTCTTAACTTGTAACCCGTACGTATGCATAATTGCCCGTGTGCGGGCGGGACTCGCAATATCTAAATCTCTACTCATCATTTCTCCTCTGTGGTTAGTTGGTCAACAGCCGCCCAAAAATCAGCTGGCTGAATTTGAAATAGTTGCAACCGTTTGGACAACTGTTTGCCGTTGACGTATCCGATACCTAAACGTTCACCCAATTGTTCGCGTCGTTGACGTGCCGTGGGACCAGCTAGTAAGCCCGCCGCAATCAAATCATGGTGACTGATTAACTGTTGGGGCTCGTCGATTTGCTCCGTATATAGATGGGCGAGTGCAGCTTGGATCGCCGCTGGGCTCGCGTGTTCAACGCCCAGGCTCCCCCCAGCCTTAGTTGGTACACCAGCTTTGCGGGGCAAAAAGGCGTGCTTGACACCCGGAACAGCCGCCGAAATCGTCTTCCGAATACGTTCACCGGAAAAGTCTGGGTCGGTGAACACGATCACGCCGCGACTGGCCTGCAACGTTTTGATCTGGGCTAAGGTGGCTTCGGAAATCGCCGAGCCATTCGTTTCAAGTGTATCTGCATCGACAGCTAGGGCGAGCCGTTTCGTGTCATCTTTCCCTTCAACCACAATTACTTCTTTAATCTTTTTCAATCTTAAAAAATTCCTCTGCATTTTGATAAGTTTGGGCCGCTATAATTTCCGGCGTCGTTTCACGTAACTTGGCAATTGCTTCAACAACGTACCGCGTGTAACCGGGTTCGTTCTGCTTTCCCCGGTATGGTTCCGGTGTTAGATAAGGGGCATCCGTTTCAACCAGCATTTGTGTTAGCGGCGTTTGCTTGACGGATTCATGGACTTCACGCGCATTCTTAAATGATGCGACACCACTATAGGAGATATGCATACCTAAGTCCAAGAACCGTTTGAGCCACTCAGGGTCACCATTAAAACTATGCATGACGCCACCCGTGTCACGAATATCAGCTGCTTTCAAGATCTTATAGGTATCTTCGAAAGCATCACGATTGTGCACGGAAATTGGCAATTGCATCTCCTTAGCAATGGCGACTTGGCGGGCAAAGACTTGCCGCTGAACGTCTTGTGGCGACGTATCCCAATGGTAGTCCAGTCCAATCTCACCTAACGCTACGACTTTCGGGTGTTGGACTTGTTCAATCAACAACTTTTCAGCTGCCTGATCATAGTTTTTGGCATCTTCCGGGTGCCAACCAACAATCGCGACCAACTGAGGATACGTTTCCGCCAGTTTAATCGCATCGGCGTTCAGTTGTGTATTCGAACCAACGATTGCCATCCGCGTAACATCAAGGTCAGCCGCTTGTTGTAAGTAACGTGGCACTTCCTGGATGAATTCTTCACTATTTAAATGGGTATGAGAATCAAAAATCCGCATGTAATAACCCCTTTTCGACTTTTGTTATCTTAGTTGATTTTACCATGGGACGCAAGTTTTCGGAAAAGAAGACGGTAATTCTAAAATAAAAAGCCCGGGTTCCCCCAGGCTTTCAAGCAAAATCAATGACGTACACGCTGCCAATACAGCCCCGCGTACACCACCGTCATCACCGTGACTACGCCTAACATGTATACGGGCAATGTCACGACACTGCCGTGGTGGAGCAAACTCATTAAGTAAGTTAGCACACTCACTAGCAGATAATAACCCAGGCTAAACCAGCCACTAGCACTCCCCATCACCGTTTCATAGCCAATCAAAGCACGATTCAACGCGTTTGGTAGGGTGATGTTCAGACCTAAGAAGGCTAGAAAAATCCCAATCAGCATCCCAATGACGTGATTGCCAACAGCGGTCATCACCAAGCCAACTGCCGCTACCAAACTCAATCCTAAGCCACTTAAAGCGACCTGCATTGGTGACCAATAGTTGACAAGCCAATTCACTAGCAACGCGCCCAGCAGACTGGCCGCGGCTAAGACTAAACCGAGACTACCGTATTGCACAGCACTAAAGCCGAAGTGCGTTTCAAAAATAAACGGCGCTTCAGCGTAATAACTAAACAAAATACCATTAATACCACTAATCAATAGGCCGTAACACCAGACCACGGGATCGTGCAATAACCGTGAAACGACAACGCTTTGTTGCCGCCAAGAGGCCACTTTGACCGTTTCTGGTCGAGTCTCTGGCAAGCAACACCCCGCGTACAACAGTATTACGACTGCTATCATGATCAAGACCGAGAAGACATGCTGATAGCCGAACACAGTCTGGACGCCACCTCCGATGAGTGGCCCGAGAGCGGGTGATAGTGCCATGGCCGCACTCACCTTCGCAAAGATTTTTGCACCAGTAACACCCGTAAAGCTCTCACGCATGATAGTCTGTGTCACAACCGAACCAGCACTAGCACCGAAAGCTTGGATCAAGCGGCAAACCAATAACCAAGTAAAGCCCGGGCTCAGATATAACCCTAAGTTACCAATCAAATAAAAGGCTAATCCACCTAACATGGCATCACGGCGCCCGCGATAGTCAGCATATTGCCCCCAGAAGAGCACCCCAACTGCAAAAGCCACAAAATAACTGCTCATGGTTAGCTGGCTGTGGCTGGCGCTAACGTGCATTGCCTGACTGAGCGCTGGCAAGATCGGCGTAAAAATTGATTCACTGATTTGTGGAAAACCCACTAATGTGATTAACAGTAATAATGATGGCACTTGTTTTTGGACGTTTTTCATTTAATTAAGTCTCCTAAATTTAATTAATTTTCGGAAAAACGTCCTTTTCCATCTACGGAGACGCATACGAGAATCTGTTCATATTTCATATGTTCTCACCTCATTTCTTGTTCGTACTACTGTACGGGAGATTAACCCATTTGTCAAAAACAACTAAAATAACAATTGAATTACAAATAAAAAATCGAGCTCACTAGTCAGTGCGCCCGATTTTTTATTCAACATTTAGTTTTTACGAAATCAATGATCCGTTTACCATATTATCTGGTACCGTAATTAATTGCACCTGACCGTCGTGTTCTGCTGACAGTAACATGCCTTGGCTCATTTCACCACGAAGCTTCCGTGGCTTTAAGTTACCAACGATGATAACCTTCTTGCCAATCAGTTCTTCCGGTTCTGGATACCACTTAGCAATACCTGAAAGGATTTGGCGATGATCAGCATCTCCTGCATCTAAACGGAATTGTAGGAGTTTGTCAGCCCCTTTCAATTTCTGCACCGTAATGACTTCAGCAACTTTCAATTCGACCTTGTCAAAATCATCAATGGTAATCGCTGGTTTAGTGAGGTTCAAATTAGTCTCAGCTGGGTTCCAGCCTTGTTCGACTTCAGCTTCATGTTTCGCGTTTTCCATGGCTTTACGCCCCTTCTGTTTGTCGGATTTCGTCATCTTACCCTTCAAGAATTCAACTTCGGCATCCATATCGACCCGTGGGAAGATTGGGGTTCCCTTAGCAACGACTTGTGCGCCAGCCGGCAAATCAGCCAGTTGTAAGTCGGCAATTGCTAAAGTTGCTGGGTCCAACCCTAATTGGGTAAAGATTTCCTTAGGTGCATGCGTCATGACCGGACTGATCAAACTAGCAATCACCCGCAAACTAGCTGCTAAATGGGCCATCACACTGGCTAACTTATCAGCATCATTCGCATCGTCACTCTTAGCTAATTGCCAAGGTGCCGTTTCATCAATATACTTGTTCGTCCGACTGACCAACTTCCACACTTCAGCCAGCGCATCTGATAAATGCAGGCTGTCCATGCAAGCGTTGAAGTTCTTAATAGTCGTGGCAGCTGTGGCTTCTAAGTCAGCGTCAAATTCAGTCACACCGGCTTTGAATGCTGGTAATTGACCATCTTCATATTTATTGATCATCGCAATGGTCCGGTTCAGCAAGTTTCCCAAGTCATTAGCCAAGTCATAGTTAACCCGCGCCACAAAGTCCTCTGGTGTGAATAAACCATCGTTACCATAAGGCATGGCTTTAACTAAATAATAACGAAGCGCATCCAAGCCGTAACGTTCAACCAATGTTTCAGGATAAATCACGTTACCCTTAGACTTGGACATCTTGCCGTCCTTCATCAATAACCAACCATGACCAAAAACCTTCTTAGGTAATGGTAACCCGAGTGCATGCAAAATAATTGGCCAGTAAATCGTATGGAAGCGCACGATTTCTTTACCAACCATTTGAACATCGGCAGGCCAGAACTTGTTAAACAAGTCTTCAGAGTCGCCGGTTGCGTAACCCAGTGCCGTAATATAGTTTGTCAGGGCATCAATCCACACGTAAACGACGTGCTTAGGATCACTCTTGACAGGGACACCCCAAGTAAAGCTCGTCCGAGAAACGGCCAAGTCTTCCAGACCTGGTTTAATAAAATTATTGATCATTTCGGTCATCCGATTAGCTGGTTCAATAAAGTCAGGATGACTTTGATAATAATCTAACAACCAATCTGCGTACTTACTCATCTTAAAGAAGTAGGACTGTTCTTTAACAAGTTCGACTTCATGACCACTGGGCGCCTTACCACCAATAACCTTGCCGTTATCATCACGGAAAACTTCAGCCAGCTGCGTTTCAGTGAAGTATTCTTCGTCATCAACGGAGTACCAGCCTTCGTACTCACCTAAGTAGATGTCACCATTTTTAAGTAACCGATCGAAAATTTCTTGGACCGCGCGTTCATGATAATCATCGGTGGTCCGAATAAACTTATCATTAGAGATTTCTAGCAATTGCCATAAATCCTTGATTTGTTTTGCCATCCCATCAACGTATGACTTCGGATCAGTGTTCAATTTTTCTGCTTTTTCTTCAATTTTGAGGCCGTGTTCATCCGTCCCGGTTAAGAAGTAAACATCGTAACCCATCGCACGTTTGTAACGTGCTAAAGTATCACACGCAATTGTCGTGTATGAATTACCGATGTGCAACTTCCCCGAAGGATAGTAGATCGGCGTCGTAATATAATAAGTTGGTTTTGTTTCTGCCATGACGTAAATTCCCTTCAAACTGGTTTATGATTAACTCGTTAAGCATGTCTTTGATTAAAATCCATGAACAAATCACACGCGTCCAAACAACACGTCTTGGTCTAAAATAACATGTTGCTGGGCCAATGTGTAGAATCTCTTATATTGTATCATATTTCCTGTGTTTATTAAGAAACACTAACAAAAGAGTTCCCCACACGCAAAGATCGTGGCAGACTAGTCAACTGTGCACCATGCTTCAAATGGCCCAACCAACCACCACAAAATAACCGATTAAAATCACGAGTTGATTTTAACCGGTCATTTATTGGTAATCTATTATTATTCAACAACCCACGAATATCGGGCCAGCGCTTCACGAACGACTTCCGCGATCCGGCTATCGTCCGGCCGACACCACTTATAATCATAAACTTCCGAGTCGACTTTGAGCGCGCCACTCCCCGCAACTAAAAAACAATTTAACTCGACTATTTTTCCCGGTTGATTATAGGCCGTACCACGGTGGGTGAAGGCCCACTTAAACCGATCTGGCGACACAACTAATGACAACTCTTCTTTTAATTCTCGCTGCAGAGTCTGTGTTAGCGTCTCTCCCACACCGACCTTGCCACCAGGAAAATAATAAGCTGTGTTTTTTGATTCCCGTGTTAATAAGACTTTTCCATCAGCGCAGAAAACCCCATTTGCGCAAATAATATCCGGTTGCATACCCAATCCGCCCCAATCTATATTGTTATGACCTAACATTCGATTCTCAACAACACTTCAACCTGCCATAACTATCTGCAACTCACATAGTGGCAGGCAACTACTTAGTTGCTTGAACTGAAGTCAGTGTATCTTAATCACGCACTTTTCTCAATCACCCTAATTCACCTAAGAATCATGAATTAAGGTACTTATAACTGCCTAGTTTTAAGGCAGTCCCAAGCCATCGTATCCACGACCAACGAGATAATTATTACCAAAACTAAACAGGAATTTACATAAACTACTTCTTGACTTTACACTAACTTTACTTCCAAATGATGTATCCCAACCGTTCGCTTTCAAATCAGATGGCTAAGGCCATATTGATTAACTAAGGTGTAAGTGCAAAAAAATGTAGCGGCAGCTCACATTATTGAATGTCCGAACTACCGCTACATTTTTAGTTGTCATGATTCATCAATTAAAGAATATTCAACCGTACGACCAAATTTCAACGGTTCACGGTCATAGTGACTGTATTGAGCCAACATAGTAATTCAACTGATAACTCGTTCAATTAAGCAAAGTATCACATCAATCACTCATAAATCATTTTAAAACAAGTCCAGTTGATGCGGTCCTAAATCACCAAACGAAACGCCTAGCAACTCTTTGAGTGCCATCGCGTTATCGGCCGCGTCACCACCAGAATTATTATTAAAGATGACGCAAACCTCGTCCGCCTGCTGTTGTAACTGTTCCACCGTTTGCTTGAATTCAGCTAGTTCTTGATCACTATACCGATATAAAGTCCGTTGGCTACGCCAGTTAGCGCCCTTGGCTGACCAGCCCTGCTGGTTACGACCATGTAAGCGTAAGAGTGCCAATTTCGAATTCGTTACGACCGGCTCGAAACTAACGCCATCATTTAAAGCGTGCGGCTCATCGACAATCACATGGGTAATCCCCAGATCCTTCAGAAAACTAAAGACCGCATCTTTGACACTCTCCTCGTACCAACTCTGGTTACGAAATTCGACTGCGATTGGAACACCGGGTAACCACTCGACCATCCGTTGTAGGTAATGGAAGTTGCGGTTCGACCGTTCAAAAAACGGCGGAAATTGGAAGAGCACCGCTTTTAATTGCTGGTGCTGCGTTAACGGTTTGAGCATCGCACGGTATTCCCGATAAGCTGTCTTTAGCGCATCCATCGAGACCCCTTCGTCATAAGTATCATGCAGCGTCATCACCTGATTTGCTTTCAAAATAAACTGAAACTTATCAGGGACGGCCTTTTGCCACTTCGCGACCGTCGTCACTTTCGGAATACCATAGAATGGCGTGTCCACTTCGACGACTGGTAGGACTCCCGAATATTCAGTTAAGGTCAGCTTTTCAGTACCACCCAGTAAACTAGGGTGTTCCGTCCAAGTTGTTAAGCCAATTGTTATCATCAGACCTGCACCCCCTCGAAGAAGTCGACCGCATCTTGTTGCACCATCGTAAATGCAAATGGCAACTGGAGCGGTTCCGCATTGATTGCAAGCACTTGAGCCTTCGGATTACGATAGTCAATTAGGCCGGCGAACGGGTACACCCGAAACGAGGTCCCACAAATAACGACTAGGTCAGCCTGCTGTAAATATTGAACTGCCCGTTCGATATTGGCACTCGCAATCCCCTCGTCGTACAACACCACGTTAGGCCGTAAGTAGCCATGGTCTGTCTGATGGTAAGGAGACTTCAAATACTCATGCCAATCGACATGCTGACCACACTTGGTGCAGTAGACCTGATAGAGATTACCGTGAAATTCAACGAGCTGAGCCGTTTTAGCCACCCCATATAAATTATCAATATTTTGTGTAATCACACTGGCCCGCCCTTGCCGAGTCAGTGCCGCCATCTTTTGATGAATCACATTCGGTTGGGCGTCTGGATAATATAAATTTGATTGTAAATATTGATAAAATTCCAGCGGATGCTCCGCCAAAAACGCGTGGCTTAAATAATACTCCGCGTTATGGTGTTCGGTATACAGTCCATTTTTAGACCGGTAATCAGGAATTCCCGAGGGCGTCGAAACGCCGGCCCCCGTCATAAAAACGATATGCTGAGCTTGTTGTAAAGTTGTTTGTGCTGCTGTAATGTCACTCATTCTGACATCTCCCTGCTTAGCTTACCGTAACGTATAGGGTAGATTCATTTCTTGGAATAATTCTTTGACCGTCTTATCGTACACCTCTTTGAAAAAGGCATCGCTCTTCTTTTGCGCCGGTGCTGGTAGGACAAACGCATTCTGACGGTCACTCTTATATAACCCAATGTACGCTCGGGTATGTTTATTTTTATCTAATAGATCTGAATGGTAAACGTCAAATAACTGCCGGACTTCCAGCCGCTCTTGCCGTTCACTGAGCACACTCTGAACGGTCACAAATTCCGTTCCGTGTAGGACTGGTAAATGCCAAGCCGTCATCTGATCATCAAAAGCCTTGAACAGCTTTACTACGGCACGCCGCATCGCGAACGGGGTGTCAACTGGCTTCTGACTGATTACGGCGTATAGCTTCTGTGCAGCCGGCCAAGCTTGTGGATAGGCCGTTGTCACCTTTTGCAAATCATCAGCTGGTAATTCACCATTAAAGAAAACGAGTAGGTCAGTCAATGTTAATAACCGTAACGTCATCATCGCATCCGCCTTGCCCGCAGGTTCCGGTTCGATTGTGGCCGCCACACCTTGCATGTATAGCGTTTCAATTTGCTCATCGATTAAGTTATGTTCCCGTTGTTTGCGTACGACCAAGACGTGGCTCACCATGTCATAAAGTTCCATAGCGATTGCCATCAATTGTTCGTCCAGTTGTTGATCACGCGTGGTTAAATTAAAGGTAATCTGTGGAAAGCCTTGTAATAACAATAATAGATGTAATAATTCATGTGACGCTGTGTAATTAGGAGCCGTAATATCGCTAACCCGAACGGTCAGGTCACCATCATCTAACACTTGTTGTGCTTGATCATGGCGGACGTAACCCGCTTTTGTGTCACCAAAACGAACACTAATATTGCCCGGATATAACGAATTGGCGGTACTTAATAAATCTGTAACAGTTTGGTTCAATTTAATTTCAGTCATCAGTCTCTTCCTTTGTTTGCCGCAATTCCGCAATGAGTTGTTGCGTGGTTGCGAGGTCTTGTTGAGATGCTAATTCAAGTCGTTGTAAGATAACGGGGAGTTCCTCAGGAGTCGCTCCCGCTGCCATCGCGAGCGATTTCAACTGTAGGTGCATATGGCCCTGCTGGATACCAGTCGTGACCAAGGCGCGTAAAGCGGCTAGATTTTGGGCTAACCCGATGGCAACCATAATTCTTTCCAAATCACCCGCTGTTTGAATACCTAATATTCGTTGATTCAACTGGGCTAACTCGTTAATTTTGATTGAACCGCCCACAATGCCAACCGGTAGTGGCAATTCCAGTTCACCATGCAGCATCCGACCATCACTGGTCCAGGTACTCATGCCACGATATTGACCGTCCTTAACAGCATAGGCGTGTGCCCCACTCTCCAAAGCGCGCCAGTCGTTGCCACTAGCAATAGCGACAGCATCAATACCGTTCATGATACCTTTATTATGAGTCGTGGCCCGGTACGGATCAAGCTGAGCGACCGTACTGGCCGACGCAATCTTCTGGGCAACTAGTTTGCCGGCATACCGCCCAGCCTGTAATAATCCGACCGGAATGTCACAAATGGCCTTGACTAAGCTCGCCGTTGCATAATTCGATAGAATACTCATTAAAGCGTCCTGCTTCGTCATCACACCGATGGACTTTGCCACGGCTTCCAACATACTATTGAGCATATTGGCCCCCATAGCAGCCTGCACATCAACGAATAGGTCAATTGATAAATAGCCTTGTCCGAGAACACGCGTACGTAGGCGCCGAGCGCCACCACCTCGTTTTTTTAAACTGGGATGGGCCGCATCAGCTACTTTTAATAATGCTGCAGCGTGGGCTTCAATCACGGCAGCGGTTGCAGCCGGATCAGACAACTGCTCCAGAACGATTTGACCAATCATTTCACGTTGATTAAGGACGGTCGTGAAGCCCCCTGCACGCTTGACAATTTTAGCGCCATTACTTGCTGCCGCAATAACAGAAGGTTCCTCAGTAACCATTGGAACAATGTGATCCACGCCATCGACGACTAAGTTGACAGCCAACCCCATCGGTAATGGGTAATCCGTCAAATAATTCTCAATAATTTCATGATGTTGTGGTAAATAATATTGTTTAAATAACGCCTGTTCAGCTGGCGTTAAATGGGCCTGTTGCGCCACGATGGCAGTGCGTTCCGCCCAATTTTTTTGATAAAAGTGCCGAAAATCAGCTGTCATATTCTCATTCCTATTCTCTCCATTCGACTCATCTACCGAACCGACCTATTGATTGAGGTGTTCTGAAATAATTCCCTCACGAACACCACTTTCAGAAAAGATCACCCGATCACTATCCAACATCTGTAATAACGTCACTAGCGGTAACATTCCACCAACAATAATGTCCGCACGATCATATTCCATTCCTGAAATTTCCTGGCGACCTTTTTTCGACCGTGACAGTAAGTCCAAAAACGTGTGGAACACCGTCTCTGTCTTCAGACGATACCCGTGAATATCTTCAACTTTTAACTTTTGTTGCCGGCGCCGATTAATGCGGGCTAAGGTTCGGTTGGCACCACCCAATAGAATGATTGGGAAGTGCACTGCTTCTGATAACCACCAAATATCTGCCAGTCGGTTACGTAGGAACATCTGCGCCCGAAATAGACTCGCAGACGGCACTAAGTCGTCGAGACCGAATTGTTCCGATAATGTCACCGCGCCAAATGGAATGCTGATCAGTTGCTGTTTGCGGCCATTTTTGACCAAGATCAGTTCACAACTTGCGCCACCCGTGTCTAAGATTAGGCAATCATGGATGACCAATGAATTGGCAACCCCAAGATAATCGTAATAGGCCTCATCGTCACCAGATAAGACTCGTAAATCGAGCCCCACTTCTTGCTTGACTTGATTGAGAAATTCAGCCTGATTTTGTGCCATCCGAACTGCAGCTGTGGTGATGCCAATAACATCCGTATTGGGCATTTTTTCATAAAGTCGGCGAAAATTGAGTAACGCCTTGATTGTTCGCTCAATTGCGGCGGGCTGGAGTACGTGTGCCGTTCCCATTCCTTCCGACAAACGCGTATCTTCCTTAACACGCTTGATTTCTTGAGCAGTGCCGTTAGCATGCAACCGACTGACCGCCATCCGCGCCGAATTGGACCCTAAATCCACAATCGCTAAGTTTCTCATAACACCACGCTCACTTTTCGTTTATAAAATATTAGTTAGGTTTATTCTAACATTTATGATGTAACACTGTGACTTCTAGGGCCGGATTGCACACCAAAAAATATCAAAAAGCCCAAAATGAACGACGCTAGTGTTTTGACTAGGGCCGTTCATTTTGGGTTCATTAGACTAGCTAGTTGGCAGTAACGATCGGAGAACTCGAACAACTTCGTCCCGGTTTAAGTCAAAATCGGGATCTGATTTAAATCGTTTTTTGAATATTTGCTCGGGCTCTGCTTCAACCAGCTGAATAAAACTTTTTAAATCATTCTGACAAGTCCTTGGTACGACCTTTGAGTCGAACGTTTGATTCTCAATAATCAAATCACACAACCGGCAGACATCCTTATAATGTTTGTTCTTATTAGCACGATGACGTAATTTATCACCATTTGCTAACCGTTGCCGAATATCAAGATGAGCTTTGGCTTTAAAGTAGATCAATCCGGGTACGCTTAAGATAGAAACATGGCCAATCTTTTGCTGGCATTGCTTCAACAAGCTATAGTAATCATCATTTAATACAATCGCCGACAAACTAGGGCCCGTTGCAAAATGTAACGGCATTGTCTCTGTCGGTAATCTAAGTTCATAGCGCAATGGTATCTTTGAAAACAATTCAATCTGTTGGGGGACGCCCGTGACCGCAAGTGCAGGATCTAACGCAAACCGGTAATACACTTTCTTCTTATTCACATCACCCCCTATCTCAGCACACAAGTAGCCATATTTCTCGATAAAGTCATCAAACTTTTGTGAAAAGCCCAGTTGACTATTTTCAAATATGACGACCATATCGTAATCCTGGGTCGCTCTAAAATCCTGATGATCTTGCGCTAACCAAATTGCGGCAGCATTGCCACCAATAATAACGTAACAATCTTCATAGCCTTCGAAAAAGTCAAAGAACTTGTGAAATAGCATCACCTTATGCTCCGTTCCAAATTTGATCAACCAATTCTTCGGCTTCGCCTTGAGTCCGCTCGTCCATATCATTTCTAAATAGTACGTATAAATGAAAGGGATCCAACACATTCTTAGGATAATTGGCAATTAGTCTAAACAATGTGTTAAAACCGCTGAGCTGATACTTTGAAACTTGCACCTCACAAGCGACTTTCCGCTCATCGGTATCTGCGTCAACCGTTGTCCTCAAGGTTTGCCGTCGAGAACGGTCCATAATAACTGTCTGTTGCTTCCGATTATCACTGATCATCGTCACTTTAGATAAACCAGTAAGGCCGGAATAAAGAAAATTCTTACTAGCTGATTCAACTGATGCTTTCGCCAACTGCACCAAGTCAACAGATTGAACTGGCGACACTAAGAATGGCGCTATCTGATCAAAAAAACGGCGGCTATCTAACTCGCAAGTATAGACGCGCTCCTTAGTCTCGCCGATTGACTTCAGCCAACCATGTGCAACTAACGGTTTAACCGCTCGACTAAAGGTAACTCGATTATTGATGCTAACTTGCTTGCCAATCGTTGATGCAAAGCATTGTCCGCTTTTGATCAAGAAACGGTCATCAGTCGTTCTGAAGGCTGCTAACTCGGGACATACTTTGGCCTTCTCTGGATGACGTTCAAAAATCAACTGTGCTAATACGATGGTTAATGCTAGTCGTTGTGCCGCGGAGGCTAAAGGATTGCCCGCTATTCCAGGTGAGTCATTCACGGCTTCAGGTAATAACCGTGTCCCCATAAACGGCAAAAACATTTCACCATCTGATGTCATAAATGGCATTCTGTTTTTCAAATATTCGTGACGCTCATTGGCGGAAAGCTGAGGAAAAATAAACACCAATGGGTCTCGATTTACCTGACTAACTCGTGCATAGAGCCCTAGTGGCCGCAAATCGCGCTGACCACCATAAGACATAAAAAGGACCGGCTTATCAAGGATTGTCCCCTGCACAACCACCGTATTATTTTGATCCGAACGACTCAACGACAATGTCGACGTTGAAACCGATTCGCCAATAGTTACCGGGATACCCGTACTTTGACTAATATGTTCTAGTTGGTTAACAAGCTTTATCACATTCTTCGCCCCCTCCATTCAAATGATTGTAACATGTTTTCTTCGATTGTAACGCAGTAATGTTACAATCGTTTTAAATGATGTTACAATCATCCTAATTAGCTGAGCTACAAGCAAAAATTAACACTATCACGTGACCGAAACTTGTTATTGAGCACCTCCTCATTAATCAGATAGACACGGCAATCGTCCGTAATTACTCCGCTAGTCATTGCCATCAGTCATTATTTACGTCAATTGACGCCTGTTCCACTTAAAAGTGACTAAGTTTTTTTCTAAAAAAACGTCGAATTGAACAGCTGTTGGACCAACTCCTAACAAGGGCCTAAATTTGAATACAATTGTCATACCCCTTTAGATACAAAAACATCCCAACATTAGCACTCACTGCCGATATCGAGATGTTTCTATATAATAAGATTGAAGTTTATTAACGTATTACTGCCTTAATCAACCTGTCTGCTGCTGACACTAACTGTGATTGGTCACCCGCATTTTGGCTTGATAAGCCGCTAAAATTTTGCGTACATCATCCGTTGACTTGGCATCCATCATCGTGTTACGCAGGTCAGTAGCGCCTAGTTCTGGGCGCGCATAGATTTTAAAGAACCGTTTTAAGGACGGAAAACGTGGCACGTCATAACGGGTGGCAAAGTCATCGAACAAGTCGAGCTGCATGTTCAGTAAACCCAATAGTTCATGCAAATCATGCGATTGGGGCTGGGACTCAAACGCAAACGGATTCGCGAACACTCCCCGACCAATCATGATACCATCTAATCCAGGATGTGCTTTGGCTAACGCCACCCCGGCCTGATAATCAGCCACGTCACCATTAATCTGGAGTAACGTTTCCGGGGCGATCGCATCACGCATTTTAATCAAGTC
Source organism: Lactiplantibacillus sp. C232 (assembly GCF_023806725.1). Taxonomy (NCBI): domain Bacteria; kingdom Bacillati; phylum Bacillota; class Bacilli; order Lactobacillales; family Lactobacillaceae; genus Lactiplantibacillus; species Lactiplantibacillus sp. C232. The sequence goes on along the minus strand of NZ_JAMSKZ010000005.1, from coordinate 90,019 downwards.
ATCGATAACTTCAAAGTGTGCGGGTACCTTACTCATTTCCTGTTTGGTCCGCAAGTGAATGGTCAAGACTGCCACATGTTGCGATAACAACGTTGCAATCCAGTCATGATATTCAGCAACTTTACTGTAACCTAAGCGCGTCTTCGCACTAACGGCCAGTCCCGACGTCTTTGCAGCCGCAATCACGTCTTCAGCCCACTGCGGATTGCGAATCAAATCGCTGCCACCATGATTTTTGATGACCGTCCCATCCGGGCAGCCCATATTGATATCAACTGCTTTAAAGCCCCGGTCACGAAGTTCAGCTGTAGCCGAAGCAAAGTCAGCCGCTTCGTTACCCCACAGTTGAACGACCGGTTTTTGCGACTCAGCTGCCGCCACGTACAAACGACCATGCACCGGAAACTTCGTATTCGGGTTCGTAATACTCTTAGCATAGACGAATTCACTAAAAAACGTATCTGGAGCAGCGGCATGGCTAATGACTTGCCGAAAAACAGTATTACTAACGGCTTCCATCGGGGCCATCGTAAAAAATGGTCGCCCGTCTGCCTTGGCTTGGGCCGCAATTTGCGACCAGAATGGTGTTGCTGTCACGTTCTCATACTCCCTTATCACTAGTTTAACTTTTGGATTGAATGCTTTTAATTTTAGCATTGATATGCCTGCTTTGCAGGAATGACGTTTGCTGGCTAAATAAATTAAAAGTTTACTCAAACCGGTGTTGGACGACTTCTTGATGACGAAGTTCCCGTAACAGTGCCTCAATAATGTAAAGGCATGGCACTTGACTAGTTAAGTCATAATATTGATGAATACGCTCCTCAGTCGCCCGATACGTTAACGCATATCGACTCATTCGAGCAATCGTACTCTCAAGATTACTCGTAATACTAATAATATTGACTTCAGGATTATTCACAAAGTCATTAAGCATTTCAACCAACTCAGACGTCTGACCGGAGACTGACACTGCCACCAAAACGTTATTACTAGTATTACGTAATTGTGGTAATAGTGGATAGAAAGGATCCTTGACGACATAACTATTAAATCCTAATGATGACGTTTGACGTGAAGCATACTCGCCCAACGCCGCTGATGCTCCGATACCAACAAACACGATATTATCCGCATTGACCATCAACTGAGCTGCCAGTCGAATAATCTTAGTAATATCTGCAGGAAAGGCACTCGGTTGAACAAACTGAATACCTGGAGCATCCGGCTTTTGAATGGGCGTTTCACTGCGTAGCGATACTTTAAATTCTGGAAAACTATCATACCCAATTTTACGAATAAAGCGCATGACTGACGAATTAGAAACGTGCGCACCCCGCGCTAACTCACGGACTCGCATATACGGGATTTGCTCATCATGCTCCACAATAAATCGATAAATTGCTAAATCTACTCCAGATAACTTATCGATATCCTTATAGCCAAAGAATGCCACGGTTAGCCACCACCCTATCTAATAATCTATTCACTAGATTACCATAAATGCGTAACCGCTTCTAAAAAACATCTAGCATTCAAGCTTTTTCATTTTTTAAATTAAAATACGTGTCACCCTATTTTAATAAACCAGTTTGATCCGCCTTTTTAACCACGCTTAATCAACTGATACACTGCCCCAATCATCCCAGCATCATTCCGCAATTTAGCTGGTACTACTGATGCCAAAGTCAAATGATTAATACTATTATGATTAGCCTGTAAGTCTGCAATCGTTGCATTCAAATCAGTCATAAAGGTCGTGTTCGCACTAATGCCACCACCAATTACGACTAATTCGGGATCAAAAGCAACCATTAAATTAATGATTCCTTTAGCCAAACTGTAATAGTAGCTATGAAAGACATGTTGTGCCAGCACTTCTCCCGCATCTGCTCGGTCAAAAATCTCGCGCGCGTCAGTAACCGGCATCGCACTAAACTGATTATAACGTCGTATGAGACCGATAACTGTTGCACCCCGGAAATTAAGGGTTCCCATTTCAGTATCAATCTCATCATCGTCAACAACCATCCAACCAAATTCGCCTGAACGCGCGTGTGCACCCCGATAAATCTGATTATTGATAACCAGTGCCCCACCGACCCCGGTTCCAAGAACCAAGCTTAAATAATTAGGCACATTCTGAGCTACTCCCAGCCATTGCTCAGCAATAGCCGCTGCGTTGGCATCATTTTCAATAATGACCGGTAACTGCGTCTGTGCATGTAACTCAGCTTGCAAGTTAATTTTTTCAAACGCCGTGACCGCACCTGCCGTCGTCAAGAAGCCGTCACTTTGAACAACTCCCGGCATGCTAACTCCAATACCAGCAACTTGTCCATCTGCTTGTAGTCCTTGAATCATCGCAACTAAATCGGCCATAATGTCTACCTTTGCTGTGGCAGTCGGTCGTGTTACTTTACGACTAATATGTCCATGAGCATCAACTAGGCCGCACTTGATTGAAGTACCACCAATATCAATTCCAATATACATTGTCATTTAACAGTCCTCCTAAACGCCCAATGGCCAGCTATCAAAGCTGGCCATTGACAACTATTTCAAACATCATTAATTAAGCACTAGTCAATAATTAATGACCATCGTCATACCCAAATCGCACTACTCAATTTCGGCACCATTTGTCGCAATCACATGTTGAAACCAAGTAAATGAATCCTTTTTATAACGTTTTAGACTACCTGAACCATCATCGTTCTCATCAACATAGATAAACCCATAGCGTTTGGACATTTGACCAGTACTAGCCGCAACTAAATCAATGCACCCCCATGGCGTATACCCAATTAAATCAACCCCATCTTCCAGAACTGCCAGCTTAATTTGTCGTAAATGATCCGTTAAATAGTCAATCCGATAATCGTCATGTATCTGGTTATCTGCCGTCTTCTTATCAATTGCGCCTAAACCGTTTTCCACGATAAACAGTGGCAAATGGTAACGATCCGTGAACCAATTCATAGCATAGCGTAACCCAACGGGATCAACTTGCCAGCCCCAATCACTAGCCTTAACATATGGATTTTTAACTAAATCATGTTCTTCATTATAAGCTAGCTTTCCTGTGTCCTTCACAGTAAACGACATGTAATAGCTAAATCCAATATAATCTACCGTTCCAGCTTGCAAGATTTTCAAATCTTCTGCCGTAATGTCCAAGTTAAAATGCTCCGACTCAAAACGATTACGCAACCATTGTGGGTAAGTGCCATTGCAATGAACATCGGCAAAATAAAATCGGGTTTGCATCGCTCGTTGCGCAAATAAGACGTCTGCTGGTGCTGCTGTAAGCGGATAGATCGGACACATCGCAATCATACAACCGATTTGAAAATCTGGATTAATCTGATGGCCTAACTGTACCGCCGCGGCACTCGCCACCAGTTCATAGTGAGCCGCCTGATACATCCAGCGTTCACGGTTTTCTCCTGGTTGATGAATGATTCCAGAATCTGTTAACATGGCACCGTCTGATTCAAAATTAGTTTGATTGTTGATTTCATTAAAAGTCATCCAGTACGTTACTTTATCTCGATAACGTTCAAAACATACTTTTGCAAAGTTTAAATAGAATTGAATAAGCTTACGATTACGCCACCCACCGTATTGCTTAACTAAGTGATATGGCATTTCAAAGTGTGCTAGTGTCACTACTGGTTGAATCCCATTTTTAAGGCATTCATCAAATAAATCATCATAAAATTGTAATCCAGCTTCATTCGGTTCGCTTTCATCACCATTGGGGAAGATCCGCGTCCAGGCAATCGATGTTCGAAAACACTTAAACCCCATTTCAGCAAACAATTCAATATCTTCGGGATAACGATGATAAAAATCAATTGCCTGATGATTAGGATAATACTTGCCAGCCACTACTCCGTCCGTAATTTCACGAGGGCGCTCATTCGTCCCTAATGTCATAATATCTGCCGTACTGAGACCCTTGCCGCCCTCTTTATAACCACCTTCGAGTTGATGTGCAGCCACTGCGCCACCCCATAAGAACCCTTCTGGAAACGCTCGTCCTTTAATCGTCATGTTAAACTCCTTTTAAACTATGCTTTAACCGTTTCTGTCGTCGTATCCGTATCTTGTTTAGATTGACTATCTGCAGCCATCATCTTATTGGCAGCGAGTACAAATGGCATGTACGTCAACACGGAAATTCCCAAACAAACAAATCCAATAATCAGGCCAAGCCAATTGCCACCAGTCCCCAAGAACGGCATCAGTGGTCCCGGTGTTGTCCATGTCAATCCAAAAGCCGGCGTCGGTATCCAGTTAAAAATAACTGTCACTGTATAGCCAACCAAGATATTGATCACTGGTGTTAGAACGAATGGAATCGCCATAATTGGATTCAAAACAATTGGTAAACCGAACATTAGCGGTTCGTTAATATTGAAGAGGCCGGGCACTAATGCCAATTTAGCAATCTCACGATAATCTTTACGCCTTGAGACGAGGAAGATAGCAATAATCAAGCCAAGTGTCATCCCACTACCACCCATATTGGCGAAGACATCATTCAACACACTCCAGGTTGCACGGTTGGGCACACCCCAAGCTGTACCATGAGCGTTAATAAACGTTTGGTTTTTCAAATCAGCTTCAGTAAAAATAATTGATCGTAACGCGTTCAACGTGTTTGGACCATGGATACCGACAAGCCACAAAAGATTTTGAACAATAGCAATAATGATAACGCCAAATAAGTTGACCCCAATGTGGGTTAATGGTGTTTGAATTGATTTATAAATAATATCATTGATTCCTTGTGGTGAAATTAGTGATAACCCATAGTTCAACATAGAAAACAGCATAATCATAATAACGATAGGAATTAAGCCATTGAAAGACCGTGCAACTGCCGGCGGAACCATCTCAGGCATTTTGATTTGCATTTTCTTAATGCGCGTTAGCCGTGGTAAAAATTCTCCAACTAAGCCACCTACTATCATTGCAACAAACAGCCCTTGTGCACCTAAATAAGTCGTTGGCAAATAGGTTACACCGTCTTTGATAATTGATGGTGAGTATAAAATCATGAAGCAGGCAATCCCCGTCATCCCTACTAACATGTCATCAGCTTTAAAATATTTGGCCAAATTCCGTGCCACCAGATACGCAATAAAAATCGATAAAATATTCATCGTTCCGTTAGTTACTGAGGTTAATAACTTTTGGGCATTTTCCAAGTGTGGAAAAAATTTGGGTAAAAATAAGATTTGTGCAATAAACCCCGTTTTTGAAAAAACTAAGTTATTAATTAAAATAACTAACGATGCAGCCATTGTAATTGGGAATGTGTACATAAAAGCATCACGGATTGCCGCGACATGTCGCTGTTCATTCAACTTGACTGCAAATGGTACAATGTGTTTTTCCATAAACACGTTAAAACCGTTCATCATAAGTTGTTCCTCCCTTTGATTTAACTTACAAAAGCTAGTATAAGTGAACTACATGCGTTTTAAAAGCGCTTACAATGCAGTTGCTCACTTGTTCCATCGTGATGGTATCACGACCACATCTGAAACGCTGTGTACCATATCTGTTCAAAAAAGTACTGTAAATCCACTTACGGATTTACAGCACTCTTCTAACGAAATCAATTTTTGAATCCAGCCTGCTTATTGATTATAACTAGCAGCCATCTGATTCATCATCTTCTTAAAGCGGCGTTTACGGAACCATCCTAAGAATAGCACGCCAAGCTTATTATTGGCATTCGTCTTCTTATCCTTGCCTAAAAAGGTTTCGGCATATTCTAAGACAGTTTGGTGACCATCAGTGTCCGGTGCGAATTGATAATCGACGCCGTAATGATCGCGGGGCGTTTCTAATTCATACGCATATCGAACACCGGGTTGCGCGTGGGTAATCTTCAAATTACCGGTCAGACCGTTGGACCACTGTTTGGCATACTCATAGCCTTGTAAGCTCTGCCGTGGCGCCGGCCGACCCGTTTGCTGCTGAATATCAGCCCGCGCGGAATCGATCAACTGTTGGTATAAATAATCCACAGGGGCGTTCAAAGTTAATTTAATCTGCATTCTGGTGGCTCCTTTCTATCTGACCCACTCGCCGATAAACGACGAAAAGTGCTGCGCTGACCGCTAAACCTAATCCGAGCGTCACCCATTGACCGGTCGTTCCGGCCAGGGGACTTAAGATAACGGCTAATAATCCAAGGTTCATCCCGATGAGTAAACACTGCTTTAAGCTTTTCATGACAATCTATTCTCCAATCGCTGCTGGTTTAATCTTGTTGGCAGCCTTAACGAATGGCACGTAAATCGCAAAGGCAACGGCGGCATTAAATAATTGTAAGACCACTGACCGCCAGTCCATTGTGGCAACTAAGGCGTTCATAATCGGTGGCATTGACCAAACGATATTGTTCGTAATCGGTGCGACCCACCCAGCTGATAAAGCAGCGTAGGCGATCGAAACAGTCACAACTGGTGCTAAAACGAACGGAATAAAGTAGATTGGGTCAAGTACAATTGGCATCCCGAACATCACGGGTTCGTTAATATTAAAGAATCCGGGGCCAATCGCCAACTTAGCCACTGAACGTTGGTCGTCTCGTTTACTAAATACTAAAATCGCTACTAATAATAGTAAGGTCGAGCCGGCCCCACCAATCCATGCATATAAGTCAAAACAGTTCCGCGTCCAAACGTATGGCAAGGCTTTGCCAGCTTGGTAAGCGTTAACATTAGCAAGCTGAGCCGTCAACCAGATTCCGTCCAAGATTGGTGCCAGGACATTGGAACCATGAATCCCGAAGAACCAGAAAACTTGAACTAACAGCGTCATTAAGAGGACGGCGCCGTACCCTTGACTCATATTCAATAGTGGTTCTTGAATAATCTTCGCGATCCATTCAATCACCGTGGTGTTGAATTTACTGAAGATCCAGTTAATAATCCCAACGACATAAAATGCAGCGGCGGCTGGGATAACCCCAGTGAAGGCGTTTGCAACTGCCGGTGGCACAGAATCTGGCATCTTGATTGTAATGTGTTTCTTCATCAAAGCAATGTAAACGGCACTCGCAATGGCCCCTAAAATCATGACCGTAAAGAAACCATACGAACCAAAGTACGTGTTGAAGTTGAAGTAACCCCAAGCCGTCACCTTTTTGCCAGCAACCGCCATGCCAGAGTCCGTCAAAATCTTAGTAGCGCCCTTGCTCAACGTACTCGTCAACGTGCCGGTAAAGTTTTGTGGCAAACTCATGATGAAAGTTCCAAGTGTCACGATCCCACCAGTAACTGGTTCAACTTTGTACTGGATTGCCAATTGATACCCGAATGTAAATGAGAAAATCAGACCTAAGATGGCTAACGTCCCCGTCCAAACCATCGCATTAATTCCAATCAACCACTGCATCGAATTAACAATGCCCATCCAACCGAACTTCGTTGGAATATCTCGAACTAAAGCGTTCAGAACCGTGGCGATCGACCCGGCCATCATTGCCGGCATAATTGCTATAAACGCGTCACGTAATGCGATCAACCACCGAACTGCACCAATCTTGGCCGCAACTGGCACTAAGTGTTTGTTAAGCCATTCGATAAATGAATTCATAATATACCCCTCACTCCTAATGTAGGTTTTCGCTAGTTAGTGACCCAACACAACTGTTGCGTCACCCCCGTACTAGTTTTGTAAATCAATATTTTCGGTATGGTAGTAGAGTTCTAAATCTGGATAGACGAAGAACGTCCTGGAGAAGTTAAAGACCGTCCCATTAGCCAAGTAATTGATTGCTTCCAAGCACAACGTTTTGTCACCATCTGGGCAACCGATCAACTCCGCCCGTTGCGCGTCCACCCGCACTTGATGGACGTAGTTTTCCGTGGTGCTCCCCGTAATACCATATGCCTCTCGCAAGAAGGCGAAGATTGAATGCTGCACGCTCTCACTCGATAAGAACGGGACGACCGTTCGCGGAAAATAAGACTCTTCCAGGTCATACAAGATGTCATTCAAATAACGTAATCGCACCACCCGATAAACCTCGTCGCCAAGCGCAATGTTCCCTTGTTGTGCTAAAGTTTCATCCGCTGTCACTTTATCAAACGTGACAACTTTTGATACTAATGGTCCACCCTCAACCATGGCGGACTGGTCAAATCCAATCGATAAGTTGAGCACTTTCTTCGTGTTCTGCGGTTGTTTGATAATAAAATTGCCGCTCCCCTGCACACGACGCAACAACCCATGCCGGAAGACCACATCAATCGCTTTACGAATCGTATTGCGACTGGCGTTGTACTGCGCCATTAACACTTTTTCGGTTGGTAACTTAGTCGGATATTCATCCGCCATTATCGATTTAATGATTGCCTGCGCAATTGCCTGATACATGACTAAACCTCCTTTCGATAAATTAGTAGGTGCTTGTAAAACTTGTGCCCACAAATTATATTATCACAGAATATATGAAAACGCTTTATTTTTCGTAATTTTATACCAATGAATTTATATTATGACTAAAGGCAGCCACAGCAAGCGCTTTCGAATTCCTTACCACCCCTTTTCTTGCCAAAAACTTATTTTAACAAGCACTTTTTTACAATCATTCATGTAAGAAAGCAAACGAAATCAGCCTAATTTTCAATTTAGTCTGCCTTTTCTTTTTAATTCGCAACCGTGATGCGTTGGGCCATCGTTATTAATTTACCGGAAAGCCCCATATATTAAGGGTCTACAAAAAAGTGCAACTCACCGTCTTCACACATCCGACGGTCAGTTGCACTTTTTTCTACCATGATTTATTTAAAATAATTAATTCCAATGGCGTCTTGCATCTCACGCCACGTTTGGTCAGCGACCACGTTCGCTTTCGCTGTACCATCCTTCAAAATTTGTAAGACTTGAGCTGGATCAGCTTCGTAAATTGCACGCCGTTCGCGGATTGGCCGCAATACACCGTCCAACACGTCCATCAAGTAGCGTTTAATCTTAACGTCACCCAAGCCACCATGTTGGTAGGCGGCCTTCAAGTCTGCGACCTTGGCCTTGTCTTCATCGAAAATATCAAGATACGTGAAGACCACGTTACCTTCGACCTTACCCGGATCTTCAATATGAATATGATCAGGATCGGTATACATGGACATGACTTTCTTCTTCAAAGTATCGGCATCGTCAGAAAGGTAAATCGCATTTCCTAGTGATTTACTCATTTTGGCATTGCCGTCAAGTCCAGGGATTCGGCCCAAGCCCTTTGGTGGGAAGTAGCCTTCAGGTTCGACCAACGTGTCAGTTTGGTAAGTCTTATTGAAGCTCCGTACGATTTCACGGGTCTGTTCGAGCATTGGTTCTTGATCGTCACCAACGGGAACGGTCGTCGCCTTGAAAGCCGTAATATCAGCGGCCTGACTGACTGGATAAACAAAGAAACCGGCAGGAACACTTTCACCAAAAGCTTTTTGCTTGATTTCCGTCTTCACAGTTGGGTTACGATTCAAGCGCGCTACCGTCACTAAGTTCAAGTATTGATTCATCATGTCAGTTAATGCTGGAATTTGAGACTGGACTAAGATCGTTGACTTTTGGGGATCGATTCCCACTGCCAAGTAGTCCATCGCAACTTGTAATAAACTTTTACGAATTTTTTCGGGATCATGCGCATTATCCGTCAACGCCTGGTTATCCGCAATCATAATATATGAGTCATAGTCCCCAGAATCTTGTAATGCGACCCGGTTACGTAATGAACCGACATAGTGCCCGATATGCAGCTTACCAGTGGGGCGATCACCCGTTAAAATCACTTTTTTTGTCATTGTATTCATCCTTTCTATTGGCACTAAAAAAGCGCCTGATCAACTAATACTAGTTAATTAGGACGCATCACCGTGGTACCACCTAAATTGCAGAAAGCTTGTCTCTGCCACTCATTGACCGATAAGGGTGGGTCCCCGGTGTTCACCGAATCTCCAAAAAGCCAATTCATTAGTCCGCCCCAGCTTTCAGCACGCGCTAGGTCTCTGTTATTGGACGCCTTACTGTTCTTTTCTTCAACGATTAATTAGTTCTAGTGTACTGGTTATACCTGACCGTGTCAAAATAAATTCTGGGCATCATTCGCGCTAACTAGCCGCTACCATTTCATCATACCGACCGTCATTTCCACGTTTAAGCCCATCGAAATTCAAGCGGGCGTTCCTTCAACACCATTAAAATTCAGTTAAGTGCTCCCAGCCCCAGTCCCCATTTACGCTTCAGTATAATTCCGGGCGCCGGTCTTCAAACACTGGAATCTGACCACGAACCTGGTCAACTTGTGTTAAATCAAGCTCGGCCGTAATCAACTGGGCATGGGCACCACCGATAGCCACAATTTGGCCGAGCGGATCAATAACTAGTGACTGACCACCAAATTGATTATCAGGATCACTGCCAACGCGGTTAACCGCAACCACGAATGCTTGATTTTCAATCGCACGTGCTTGCAGTAATAGCCGCCATTGCATCTGCCGCACTGTCGGCCACTCAGCACTGACAAAAATCACTTGGGGGCCACGAGCTGCTTGTTTACGAAGCCATTCTGGGAAACGAATGTCATAACAAACTGCCCCCATCGCAACAGTTCCGTCGAGTTCAAAAACATTCTCGGTCTCACCAGCGGTAATATAACGATCTTCCGCCATTAACCCAAACCGGTGGACTTTATCGTAACGACTCAGTAACTGTCCCTGACGATCGACGACTAACATCTCATTATAGTAATGCCCATCGCGAGCGACCGCGACTGAGCCACCGACAATGTTGACGCGACACTGCCGAGCTAACTTGCTGAGTAATTGTAACGTTCGCTGCCCATCATCATCCGCCAAGACATTCAGGCGAGTTAACGCATAACCGGTATTCCACATCTCCGGTAAGACGATCACGTCAACAGTTTGTTCAGCTGCCCGTTGAATGGCCACTTCAATCTGCTCGTAGTTGGCATCCGGATCTCCAAACTGAATATTAAGTTGTGCTAGTGCGACACGCATTCGTTCCACCCACTTTATTAGAATGATTAAAATCATATTAGAATAAATAGTCAGAGGTTGCAAGTTTCAGCCTTGCCATCGTAAGGCTGCCGAACTTGCCCACCGTTGGCTAGCACGCCTTAGTGCCACTCATAATCACATTTCACAACAATTACTGATAAATCAGTGAATTTGCAGGCGCTTTGATTGACATCATCCCTAAACCCGCCTAAAATTGTTCAAGCGATTTAGACGATTATCAGACGGGAGGCCCTCTACGTGGCAACATCAGATCAAGAGCAACAACGCGAACAACAACGGGTTGATCGAGTCATCGAGCAAGTTAAAGAACGGGCACAACAGACCGACGACTTGCTGGCAAAGGCTCATCACGAAACCGATGTCATTCAGAAAAACTATGGTGATAATAATTCCGTCAACACGTTTGAAGTCGATGACCGGATTGAAACGAACGCGGAACTGCAACAACAAAAGCAAATGGTTGAACGCGCCGTGGAATCCGAAGCCATCTTGAAACGGCAAGTCGGTGTCTTGAAAGATCTTAGTAACTCACCCTATTTTGGGCGCATTGATATTCAAGATAGTCCCGACGAGGAAGCCGAACGTTTATACATTGGCACCGCCTCATTTGTCGACGCTGAACAGAATTTCTTAGTTTACGACTGGCGCGCCCCGATTTCCTCAGTCTACTACAATGGTACTCTGGGCCAGGTCCAGTACCAAACGCCGGCCGGGCAACAGACGACCGAGCTGATCAAGAAACGCCAATTCCAGATTAATCATGGTCAGATCAAGAATATGTTCGACACGAATGAAACGGTCGGTGACGAAATCTTGCAGGCCGTCCTTGGAGAACAAAATGATGCCTACATGCAAAATATTGTAGCAACCATTCAAAAAGAACAGAACGATATTATTCGTGACACCACTAGTGACTTACTAGTTGTCCAAGGGGTTGCCGGCTCTGGAAAGACGTCCGCCATTTTACAACGGATCGCTTTTCTGCTCTACCACTCACGGGCTTCCCTAGAAGCGGACCAAATGGTATTATTCTCGCCCAACCGCTTATTCAGTCACTACATCTCCGAAGTCTTACCTAGTTTAGGGGAGCGCAATATGCGTCAAGTCACGCTTGCCGAATTTCTCAGTGCACGTTTTCAAGGCCTAACCGTTGAAAGCCTCTTTGAGCGCTACGAAAGTGACCGCCAGCGTGAACAACTGACACCGGCAATTCGCGATTTTCAAGAAAGCGCCGACTTTATGCGCCAAGTCGATCAATATTGCCATCAGCTACCAGCCGACCAATTACGCTTCACCAACATCGTCTTTAATGGCGAAATCTTCTTCGCTAAAGAGGTCATTACAAAGATTGCGACGGCCTTACCAGCAGCGATGCAACCAGCTGACCGTTTCCTAGCAATCAAGAACACTTTGATTAAACGCTTAAAGCATCGCATTGACGATGAAGCCCAAGCTGACTGGGTCAATGATATCATTGACCAATTGAGCGACGAAGCTTACCACGACTTATTAGGTTCCAAGCGCCGCGGTGATTTTCAATCACTCGACGATGAAGTCTTCTATATTGGTAAGCAAATCGTGACCAAACGACTGCGGCAAGTCTACGATGCGATCTATAATGGTTACTTCTTAGACACCTATGAACAATATAACGATTTCTTAGCGCAAGTTGATTGGCCCACTACCGTGACGTCTGACCAATGGCAACAACGAATTGCCGCTTACCAGGCCGCCGTTGAGTACCATCGGATTGCTCTGGTTGACTGCGCGCCACTATTGTTATTACGCGATGTCCTAACTGGCAGTGGTCAGAACCGGCGGATGCAATATATCTTTGTCGATGAGATGCAAGACTATTCGCTAGCACAACTGTTATATATCAAGCACGCGTTCCCACTAGCTAAGTTCACACTGTTAGGTGACAGTGAACAAGCATTATTCAAGGGGATTGAGTTACCACAGCAATTACTGGAACGCCTCAAGGATGCTTTCAATGTCCGACGGGCGAACTTGATTACGTTGAATAAGAGCTACCGTTCAACCGAACAGATTACGAACTTTGCTAAAGCGCTATTACCCGACGGCGACCAGATTCAAGCGTTCACACGTAAAGGCGATTTACCTAAGGTCATGATTCGCTATGGCGAAGACGCCGCTCTCAGCAGTCTGCGTAGCGAAGTTGAACATCAGCTCAAGGCAACTAACACCGTTGCCGTACTAACTAAAGATTTAGCAGAAAGCAAGCAGGTCTACCAATACCTGAAGCGCTATACAGTAACAACGTTGATGGCCGATAGCGACCGTACCATGCCACAAGGCGTGATTGTTATGCCAATCTACCTTGCAAAGGGGTTAGAATTTGACGCGGTGGTCGCATACGATGTCTCCGCTACCAATTATCCCGATGCGGATTCAGTTGGCATCTTATATACGATTGCGTCACGAGCGATGCACCACTTGACATTGCTCAGCATCGGTGATGTCTCCCCACTAATTGCCCAGTTGGACCCGACATTATTTACGATTGAACATCAGGTACGAGTATAACTGGAATTAAAAAACGACTGGAAGTAGCCCAGCGGTATTACGCTAGCTACTTCCAGTCGTTTTTCGTTATCACGAAACTAATGCTTGACCATTTTTAAACATGGCTATCTGTGCAAAATTTCATATATAGAGCCTTAATATACTCTGTTTTATTATTATCTTTATGAACAGCCACAAATCCATTGCTATCCGGCAAGTCTATTTTAGTAACGCTTTCTTTACCTACTTTATATTCATAGATATTACTATCTAAAATTTTCGAACCATTAGAGAATTCAAACGATATAATTTCATCCATACTTACCAAACTCCTTCTGATATCACATATCCATCAATTACAGTTTTCAGAACCAACTTTGTATTTTTATCACCGTATTCACAATATTCTTACTACCTGTTACCTTGTTCACTTTAGCATAATCCAAAGTAACTATTTTAGCTAGGAACCAACCAGAGTATCCCCAGATTTGCTAACATATGTGTCACGCTATTCACACGAATATCATGCTTAGATAATAGGTAGATGGTCCCCAGCACCATGCCGAATAGCGTGTAATATGCTAATGGCACCAAGCTATTTCCGCTATGCAGATAACCGAAAAGAAGCCCATTGATAACAATGGTAGCCGCTTGGTACTCCCGGTCAAGATATTGGTCTGACAAGACGTAACTAAAGAAAAAGCCCCTGAAACTCAGCTCCTCAGCGATTGGTCCAAAAATGACGGCATCGAGTGTCATCGCTACCGGATTTTTCCGCAACAGTAAATCTAATGCACGTTCATTACCCGATTCAGTGATGTGCCATACCGCCGTCAGCTTAGCATAGCCAAAAGCAAGCGCCACGATAATGACTGCGCCGATCACCATGAGTAGCAAGGCCCGTTTATTTAGCCGCGTTCGCCACGGTCGAAAATCAAATTGCCGCAATTCCGCGGTCGTCTTATAGATGTTGTACAAGAAAACGATAATCACGGCATATAAACTGAAGCTAACTAACAGTGTAAACCAATTGGCCGTAATCAAGTAAATATACACGGGTAAGGAACTGATATTGACAATAATGACACTCAACACACTCACAATTAGTAAATTACCAATAAACCGTAAATTCTTCTGTAACATTTCATCCACTCCATCCAAACAATCGTAACTAGAATGTTCACTAACGGGCTTTTAAATCAACCCACTCAAGTTACTTGCCAAGTCCATCTGGCCTCATGCCATTAGCATGAGGCCCAGATTAGCTGTGACGTGCACGACACTGTTGACTCGAATATCCCGGCCAGATAATATGTAGGTTGCCGCGAGTACGAGACCCATAACCGTATAGTATGACAACTGCACCCAACTAAAACCGCCACGCAGTAGACCAAACAACACGCCGTTAACAATAACGGTAACTAGTTGGTATCGTGGCTGATCAAAACGTTCCGCCAGCGCATAACTGAAGAAATTGCCGCGAATAATTAATTCCTCACAAATCGGTGCAAAAACACCCAGGGCCAACGCCATCAATATCGGTGAGCGCTGAGACAATGCTTGCAAGTCAGCAACATTCTCCGCGATTGAATAGACAGCATCACTAACAAATTTAACTTGCACCGCTGCCAAAATCAGCATGACCACCATTGCCAGTACCGTAATCACTAATTGACGCGCGCTCGGCTTAGCAGCTATTTTCGTAATCTTAAAATGATTATTAGTAACTGATTCCAGATAAATTCGATAGAATAAATAAATTGCAAACAGGTAGACGACCAAGAAGATCGCCACCGTTATCCAGTTATACTTGAGTGTTAAAATATCGATGGGCGCCGTACTAAGACCCATCACGATTGCTGCCAATAAACTGGCAAGTAGTAATCTACTAATAAATTTGACGTTTTGATGTACCATGCTCCTTCACATTCATTTCTTGATAATTATCCCCAATGGTACCTAATCCACAACTTGCGGTTTGACCGGATATCACTAACTGAAACTTATCCCCACATCATGTTAATAAGTGTGACCAGCCAGTTCACCAGTATATGACATCCCATTGCGGTACTCAGTTGTTTTGTTTTGAGTACTAACCATGAAAAACCGCACCCTGTAATGAAGATGCCCACCGTACTGGCTAACTGATAACCATGGCCGAGTGCGAATACTGCGTTTGTCAGTATAATCGCGCCCAATACTGGCAAGTATCGTCGCAGCGTATTTTGAACAATTCCACGGAAAAGTAATTCTTCGAGTACGGGGCTAACGATGTTTGTGCACACTAATGTTAATAACCCCAATGGACTGTGGATCAGTGCCATGATTTCATCATTTTGTGTTTCAGTTGGACTGACTAGCAGACCACTTATCCCCATTTGAATCACCACGACCACCACTGCCACTAAAGCAGTCAGCCCCATCATTGACCAAGAAAAAGGCCCTAACAGGACTGGCATCTCAAAATAATGGTGATAGCAACGTACTAGTACGACCGCAACACCAACGGTTAAAACGACTAATGCTACCCAATGATAACCGATGTTGATTTGTTGCGGGCGTTCACCCCACCAATTCCAATAGCCATCCGCTAACACCGGTAATTGAATGAATATAAATAGCCCTAAACCCGCTAACACATAACCAAATACCCTGATCAATCGAGCAACCATACCAAGCCTCCCAAGTTATCCCCTGTGGATAAACTAATTCTTATGTTTTAATTTTTATCCACAACGTTAACTCATAGCCGCCAACGCGAAAACTGCCAAATTAGTCCCCATGTGCACCAGAATATTCATTCTAATATCGCGCTTAGCCAACAAATAAGTTGTCCCCAAGATGCTCCCCATTAACGTATAATAAATCCACGGCTCCCAATTTGCATCAACATGGACACTTGCAAATATTAAGCTATTAATAACAACCGCAATCATCTGATAATTACGGTGATTATACTGATTCGTTAACGCGTAGCTGAAAAAGATACCGCGAAAAATCAATTCCTCACAGATGGGGGAAAATATCACGACCGAAACAATCATGGGAAGCGGTGCTTCACCGAGCATCCATGCCAACGACCTGGAATTGCTGGTCTCGGGAATATTTAGCATCGCGCCCAATTTAAGATCAACAATAATGAGCACGACCATTGTCAGCATCGCAATAATCACAGTCCCTAATTGTGCAATGTTCACCCGGGACTTCAACGTCGCGACTTGGTAATTGCCTAACTCGTGCTGTATGCCGATAAAGCCAATATAGCCCCCAAGCTTCCAAGGCATAGATTACAAAACCAATCGTGATCATGAGCCAATTATTCTTAATTAGGAAAAGATACGCCGGTGCCATACTAAAACTCACCAATGCTAAGCTGATTAGACTGGCAATGACTAGGTTAATGATGAATTGTTTATTTGAGTGTGCCATTACTTACCTCTTTCGTATGATATATGTGCTTCTAGATAACTTTACTTTACCACAGTGATATTTAGTCAGTTAGTACTGATGGTCAATCATCAATTATTATCCAGCACCTTATCTTTATAATAATCAAACCAAGTCACCTTGCCCGTAATAATCGCCGTTTGCCCAATCATCCCGTAGCGTAGTAACTGTGCCTGATCGGCTGTAATCGGAACGGCCGCTGTCACTTCATAAAAAGTCGCTTTACTCTCCTCGACTGGTGAGACCCCAATCTTTGTGACCACACCGTCCAAAATAATTGGCTTCGGTACGTTCCGCGTGACTTTGAATCTAATGGCTTGTTTGACTTTAACGGAAGAAATATCTGCCGTCGAAATATATAGCTTAACGTTCACTCGCCGTTGTTGCTTGATTATCGGTAAAATTTTAGCGATTTCAGCTCCTGAACTAACGTACTTTGCACCACGGTAATTGTCTGCAACGTGTAGGACGCCGGCTTTGGTTGCCTTGATCGTGTAAGATTTTGATTGTGTCGTTAAGCTATCAATATCTGCTTTCACGGTCCGTAAATCTTGCTCGGCTTTCATTCGTTTCTCAGCGACTTCGCTTAACTGATCGTTCTTTAACATGGCTAATTTGGTATTGTTAGTCTCAACACTGTACTTCGTATCATCAAAGTCTTGTAATTCTTCTAACTGCACTTTAGCTGAGGACAACGAATCCTGAAGCGTATCTATCTGCTGTTGAATGTCTGCTAACGTTGCAGATTTAACTTCTTTTTTATCGTTTGCGTTGTTGGCCTCCTTTGACTTAGCGACATACTCATTAAAAACAGACCCATACTTGGCACTATTGGCATACTTGCTACCATTAGCCACCGCATTGTATAAGGCTTGATAAGCATCCAGATTGGTCTTAGTATTTGATACCACTTGTTGCGCGGTCTTCGTTAGCGTGGCTTTCTTAGTACTAGCAGCGCTCGATTTCGCTGCCAACATTTGATTCTCTGTTAAATAGATTTGACGCTGTTTTAAATAACTTTGCAATAGTTCTCGGTACCCAAATTCATCGGTCGTTGGAAAAACATCACTGTCAGTATTGATGCCATCTTTAAAATGATCCAAGGCTGTTACTTGGCGTTGCAATTGCCGTTTGCTGACATTATCTTCGCGTAATTTATTGCGATTAAAAACGTTAGTATAAACTAATAGCTTTTGACCCTTCTTCACTCGCGCACCTTCAACTAAATAATTCTTTTTGATGGCACTATTGACAGTCGCTTGAATCACCGGAACCGTTCCGGTCGGTTGAACAGTTCCGGTACCATTAATAACAATCTCGCGCTTCGCTACGAGTGAAAACAGAATCGTACCAATTAACAATAGCGTCACTGGAATAATTAGTAATGTTGAAAAATTTTGAAACCGAATCCCGTAAAACTCGCCACTTTCGAGCAGGTCTTTTCTCATTATTCAGTTCCCCCCTCAGCTATTGATCAAGTCGTAATAGTAACCATGTTCATTCAACAATGCCGCATGGGTCCCCTCTTCAGCGACCCGACCATCATGCAGAACGATGATATGATTCGTCCGCTTTGCAATCGACAACCGGTGGGCAATAAAAATAATCGTCTTGTCAGTCATTGCCACTAAATTATCAATTAATTGTTTTTCAGTAATTGCATCCAGTCCACTCGTCGACTCATCAAATATCAAGACTTGAGCGGGTGATAATAACGCTCTCGCAATCGTTAATCGTTGTCGCTGACCACCTGATAGTGTATTACCATTCTCATCTAGCTTAGTTTGGTATTGCATGGCCATTTTATTAATATCCGTATCAATTAACGCCAATTGGCAAGCCTTCGCAATATCTTTCTCAGTAATACCGCTGCGATTACCTAATCTTAAATTTTCTTCAATGGTCGCTGAAAAGATGTATGGTTCCTGCGGGATGTAGTTAATATGGGTCCGCAATGTATGCTTATCGATGTTCTTAACGTTGAAGCCATTCAATATGACATCACCACTATTTGGTTGATAAAAATCAATAAGCAATTTAACTAACGTGGACTTGCCAGAGCCACTCATCCCCACAATTGCAACCTTATCATGTTGTCGAATCGTCAAATTAACATCATCTAAGACATTTTCACCGTAACCATAACGATAGCTGACCCCTTGTAACTTAATATCACCATTTAATTGACTTTCATTATGAATTGGCCGTGACGCCTCAAATTCACTAGCGACCAAATACACTTCATTTAACCGGTTGTTAGCGACCTTAGCGCTTTGAAGCTTAGTCTGCAAATTAATAATATTCTGTAGTGGATTAACAAAATAGGCTAATAAAGCATTATATGTCATGAGCTCCCCAACTGATAACTGATTATGAATGACGAGATTGGCGCCCACCCATAGAACAACAACTTCTAAGACTAACTGTATAAACAGTTTTAATGCCTGTTGCAAAGTATCCGCTTTAAGATAGGCTAAACTCTTACGTAGATAATCAACAAATTCTGAATCAATTTTCTGATAACGTTCCGTCTCACCATTCAGCGCCTTAACAGTTTCAATCCCATGAAGATCCTCAATAATGGCTGAACTCAAAATAGCATTGCTCTCCATTTCCTTTTGATTCAATCGTTCAAAGGATTTATTAAAGGCTAAGATGACAACCGCGTAGATTGGCAACGAGAGTAACGTAATCCAAAAAAGTGTCATATTCTGGATTACCAAGATTGCCCCCATAATAATAACGATGCTGACATCTAAAAACAGCGAAACAATTGTGCTAGCTAACGCATCAATAATCTTACTGGCATCCGTAAACCTCGAAACAATTTCCCCCGTCCGCCGAGTGGCAAAAAAACTCATTGGCAATTCAAAGACGTGCCGAATATAGCCTAAAATAATTTCAATCGAAAGTCGTTGACCTAAAACCGCCAATAAAAAAATTCTGGGCATAAGTAAAGATAGCCTGAAAGGTATAAAAAACGATTAGACCAATGGCCACCACTGCCAATGTACTGTGCATATTATTGGGAATATAAGTATCAATCACCGCTTGTAAGAAATAAGACCCACAGATACTAATAATCGTGATTAAAACTGCAGCAAGCACAATATTAATAACCAGTCGGCGCTGCTTTAATAAGCTTGGAATAAATCCCCATAGTGAGCCCTTATCTTGCTTAACTGGCTTATATTCCGACTTCGGTGCAAAGAAAAGGGCAACTCCGGACCATTCGCTTTCAAACCGTTCCTTTGACATACTGATAACCGCAACTGTTGGGTCCGGATCAGCAATCACGACATGCGTTTTCGAGGTTTTTACAACGACATAAAAATGCTGTAGATCCCCATTTTTGGTAACATGCACAATGAATGGCAATGGTAAATCTTGTACCTCGAAAAGACTCATATCTGCTTGAATTGCTTTGGTTTCAAAACCTAACTTTTCGGCCGTTTTTACTAATCCTAATGCCGTAGTCCCTTCTAAACTCGTTTTAGCAATATTTCTTAGATAGGCCAATGATGTTGTCGAACCATAATTTTTCAAAATCATTGCTAAAGCTGCGACCCCACAGTCCATCTCGTCAACTTGCGCAACATAGTTTCTCCAATGCATACTTGTACTCCCCTCACCAATTATTAAGTATCGGTATCTATTTAATTATGGGCTAACAAATGTTATCGTATGCCAACTATCTATTAACGTACATAATTTTATGATAAATGTCCTCATCAGGCTTAACGGTTAAACATCAACTAGCTAACATTGGTATTTGACGTTAAGAGAACGTTTTTTTACTTTTATAATTTTTTCAACAATCTGGTAAAAAAATAAATTAAACTAAATTTGTTCCAAATAACATCATACAAGGGGGATTATTTATGCTACAGTTTGAGAAGTTACAATATTCCAGGTTGCCGCAAAAAAAGCTTGCCAAAATATCTGGTGGTTTTAATCGGGGCGGTTATAACTTTGGTAAAAGTGTTCGACATGTTGTTGATGCAATTGGTTCAGTTGCAGGCATTCGTGGTATTTTGAAAAGTATTCGTTAATTTTCTTGGGGGAGATCAACAATTATGAAAAAATTTCTAGTTTTGCGTGACCGTGAATTAAATGCTATTTCAGGTGGCGTTTTCCATGCCTATAGCGCGCGTGGCGTTCGGAATAATTATAAAAGTGCTGTTGGGCCTGCCGACTGGGTCATTAGCGCTGTCCGAGGATTCATCCACGGATAGTTCAAGCCATCAAGTTTAAGCACTATAAGAAAGCACTCGATTTATGACTGGGCCTGCAGTGCTCAGCCTTTTTAGTTTATATGGGGGGAATTTTAACTATGCCATTAATAAAAGTAATAATCACAGCTATTTACTACCTAATAGTGCTCTTTTTAATGAATCCTTTGACTGATATTATGGGAATAAAAGACGGACCCTTTCAATTCATATTAACTGAATCTATTATATTAATCGCGATAATCATTCTGAATAGGCGATATGTTAAGCAACCTATCCACTGGCTACCCGTTAATATCATGTCAATATTAAAGAAGAATAGTCTGCCTTTGAGCCTAGCAATAATATTTCTACTTATTTTCTTTCGAAACCACATGTATCAATTTTTAATCTCATTATTACTTTCGTTGATTGTAGCGATAACTGAAGAATACGCTTTTCGTGGCATGATATTCAGAACGCTTTTAGCACTAAACCTTAAAAAATTTGCCACATTGCAGGCCACCATCGCTTCGATGATGACTGCTTCGCTTATTTTTGCGGCTATGCATTTGGTCAACCTTTTATCACAGCCCGTATGGTCAGTATTGTGTCAGGTTCTCTATGTTATTGGGTTAGGTATTTTACTTGCAGCAATCTATTTAAAAACCGGAAGCTTACTGGCTGCCATTAGTGTCCATTGGTTGATAGATTTTTCTAGTTTCTATTCTCAAGGTATTGACCCAACTCAATCACCCATTAACGGGCCAATGGAAGCTCTTCTAAAGGGGCTCTTTCTAAATATTTTATTCATTGGCATTGCTACGTTTATCCTATCCTCTAAGCATTGGAAGTTATTGAGTATCCTAAATATTGAAGATAAAATAGACGAGTAATCATCCATTCTGAATTCCTATAAATTATTGTTTGCAGCACTACAATTTCAATTATCTCTGAAGTTTTGGGTTACGCTAAGAGCTAGTCATATCGCTAGCTAAATTTCACGTCTTAACGCTATGCTAATATACTTTACGATCGAGTACTGTGCTTACTTTTTAGTCATTTTAATACTCATAAGATCACAATTAGAGCCCTACTCCAACTATCTTCAGCGCCTATATTATATAATCAGATTTCATATTCATAACAAAAGAGCCCTGTCAAATAACACTGACAGAAGCTCTAAATAATATTAAAAAACTAGTTGTCTCTCAACAACTTATTCAATTCCCGCGACTTTCTAAACGAAGCCTTACACCTAATTTCACCGTCGAGCAACAACTCTTTTTCTTTATAGTCAAAACTTCGCAAATGATTTAAATTTACCAGCGAGCTCTTATCGCATCGGAAAAATTGCGGATACTTTTCTTCGAGCGCATTTAAATTTCCTGGGAACTCAGCAACCTTATTAATAGCATGGAGTTGTACGCTGCCCGGACGCAGTTTAGATGTACTCAACAAAATCACATCATCTAATGCGAGTGAAAAGTATCGCGTTCCTAACTTATAGTTAAAAACATCTTTGCGCTGACTATTAGTCTTTTTTAATTCGTTCTGTACTACATTGATGTCCTTAATAATCCTTTGCGTAATTAGGTCAGCAGACTGGTCTTTCAAAATATAATCCAACGGTGCAATCCGCCGTTCCAGAGTTACAAACGATAGCTCATCGTGTGTTGTAATGAAAACTATTTTAGCCAATGGTATCGTTGCCCGAATTCGACTGGCTAATTCAAGTCCAGTCTGTTTGTCCTCACCAATTTCCATATCCAAAAAGAAAAGGCCATCTTGTTGTTGATTCAAATCTGCTAGAATTATTTTTTGATCATCCGTTGCAACCCTAAGCTCCATTGCAAACTCATTAATCATAATTGTATTATTGACGGTCTTACAATAATTATCTCTTTGCTCAGCATTATCCTCGTATAAATAAATTGGAAACAATCATTCTTCCTCCAAAATTGTCAAAAATATAATTGTTTGCTTGCTCTTACCATGAAAAGCAGTCTATCTCAAAACAAGATACTACGATTCATTGCCCTGGCTATAAAAGATAAGTTTCCTATTTCTTTTTCAATATTTTGTTAAGCTCCCGAGACTTTCTATACGAAACACTGCACTTAATGTTATCTATCATGGTAAGCTCTTTTTTTTGATAATCATAACTATCAACATAATCTATATTTACCAATGAACTTTTATCACACCTAAAAAATTGTGAGTATTTATTTTCAAAACTATTTAAATTACCTGGAAAATCTGCCACTTTATTTTTGGCAGTCAGCCTAATACTACCCGGTCGTTCTTTATTAGTGCTCAGCATAATAACATCATTAATAGGAACTGAAAAGAAACGCGTTCCGATTTTATAACCTAAAATATCCTTATGCTGCACAGTTTCTGTCTTGAGAATAGTTTGAGTTGCATCAATATCCTTAACTATTTTTTGCTTAATATCATCAAGGCCTTGTTCTTTCAAAATATAATCCAACGGTGCAATCCGCCGCTCCAGTGTCAAAAAAGATAACTCTTCATGAGTTGTAATAAATACAATTTGTGCACAAGGTAACTGCTGCCGAATTTCATCTGCTAAATTCAACCCGGCCTGAGTTTGTTCCCCAATTTCCATATCCAAGAAAAACAGCCCTTCTTTAGAATTCATAACATTATTCATTAACTCTTGTAAATCTCCTGTCGCCACCACCAACTGCATATCATATTCTTTAATCATGATTATATTCTTTATAATACTTATATACTCTACTCTTTGGGCCTCGTTATCTTCTAATAAATAAATTGGAAACACTTATTTATCCTCCGTAACAATTAACGTCATTGTGACATAATTTTTCTTGGTTTCAATATCCATATAGAAACCCTTCTGCTGTTCAACAAGATCCCGCACATTAGTCAGACCTAAGCCACGATTACTACCCTTAGTTGAATAACCAGTTTCAAAAATCTGATGCTGATTAAAATCTGAATCGATAGGATTACTAATGGCAATTTCAGCGGTGTTATCAATTTCATTAAAAGCTACTGTCACTATTTTATCAGTCATTTTTTGGGCTTGCTCAATGGCATTATCCAATAAATTACCAATAATACGTACAGCCACTGTAACACCATGACTGAGAATAAAGTCAGTGTTAGCTATTTCAATCGTCAACTTAACCCCGCACTGTTTCGCATAAAAAAACTTCTGTACAACTAACCCGCGCAATATCTCATTCTTCAGATGCTGAACACTTGCAATGCTACCGTCATTTAGGCTTGCTCTGAATTCTCCGCTCTGGGTATAGTCGGTCAAATAATCCTTAATTTCACTTATATTATCTTGAGTATTTAAACTAGCAATTAGGTTCTTATAATCATGTTTAAATTTTCTTAATTCTAGATATTGATGCTCAACACTCTTAAGATAATCATTTAATTGCTTATTCTGCAATTTTTCAGCTGCTATCTTTTTTTGCCAAGCATATACTCTAATCGTTTCTAATGTTTGCCAACTAATAAGCCCAAGCATCAAAACAAATGTCAACAGTAAAGTTAGTTGAATTGTAGCTGTTACACCTTGAAAGTTGCTAATAAATAACAACATTTCTATTGATCCAAAGAAAGCTAACAATATAATGAATAGATGCCTATTTATTCTTTCGTCATCACTTATATCAAACGAGCCTGTGTATCGTCTCACCATTTTGTACACAAGATTGAACACCAAAAATCCGATAATATACATCACAATAATTTCAATACCAATGAATAAATCACCATACTCCGACAAGCCAGAAATTTTATCGGCATCTAAGTAGATATACAGAAATCCTCTACTTAAATAAGAAGCCAAAGCTAAAATTACTATCTGACTAGAAATCAACATTAAGAATACATTTAGATGATAATAATTTATTTTTGGTTGGCACTTTTCCTTAATAATTGCCCCCAAAACCAAAATTAGCGATGTAGTGTCATCCAAGATAGCTCCTACTAAGGACAGCACTAGTAATAAAATCAACGAATAAATGATTCTTTTAATGTTCGTATTACTGAAGATGAAGTTATATACCAAGATAATGCCAAGATAAATGAAAAACGATTGAATAACGCTATCGAAGATACTGATTTCAACCAAGCTACTACCTCTAAAGTATTTTTTATTCGATCATTATCTAACTATTCTAAAATAATGATTATTAGTTTACTTTATCAGCAAAATTATCATTTTATAGTCTTCTTTTCAAGTGTTGTGACTCTTTAAAAATGCCCCACCTTACGCCATCTATACGAAATATAACTTGAAAAACAGTTATTCAATAAATCAATTACCATCCCCATTTTTTAAACAGTTTCTTTACCTGTTTAATTGCAGTTGCCCCCATCTGCAAAGAATACGCACTACTCTTTCCACCTACTATTTTTTGCATTTCCTTATTACTAAGTTGCTTCATACCTTTAATTTGAATTTTCATAATAATCACCTCGCTTTTAGGATAATGTGTTTTTGAAGTACGGAGGAATTATTTCTATTAACGTACATTTTTTAAATTCAAACGTGAATCACCATGAAATTCCAACTATGCTATCAATCAATATTTGATGAATGTCAAAGTCACTATTTTGAATAGATCTTGATTACTTTGAACATACTTAGAGGATAAAATAACATTAACTTAAGTGTAGCGCTAAAGAATTCAAGATAAACTCCCATTAGTACTGTACTTAGATTAATATATTTTTCGTGAACAAGTTCAAATCATTTCCTCTAAGTAAATTTAAATAATGCCAAAAATACCGTTAATAATATTTATTTTCTCTTACTTGTAAAGGCTCTCAAAAATAAATAGATTGCAATTAATATCATTATCCACGGGCTAACCGCGGTATTGTACTTTAATAAAACATCTCCTACAAGACCAATCACAGCTAACACCCCTAGCCAAAAAGAATATGCTTTATAAAAATCGCGGTTCAATTTCATATTGTAGGATTTCATTTTAGTTCACTCCATTCTTAACAGCACAAATTCTCAATTTCATCATTAACTTAGTTTTAGACGAAAAATGATTAGAGATTGTAAATCAAAATACAACCAATTTAACAATTTATATTTATGAGTGCCTATAATAAACATTAAATTCCGACAGAAAAAATTTATTATCTCTAGGAACAGGGTTAGCACAATTTTGATTTTCAAAGCATCAATTAACAAAACACATTAAAAAATCAAATTAGGGAAATGCAATTTTTCAATCACATCCCCCTAGTAGATTTATAAATCATTAAAAATAACCACGTCACATAATTAAGTAATAATAAAATTGTATACTATTTATAGTCTTTCATAAATCACTTTTTCAATTTCCATAAATGTAATCCCTCAACTTGTAAAAATGTTATTATTCCAATTATTCCCACAACTATTAGATACGCCATTATTGCAGAAATTAATTGAGGGCGGGTAGGTGTAACAAGCTCAGAGGTTTCTTTCATTAAGAACAACGGTAAGTCATCTAAGAAATGTAACATAATTGTTAGCGACAAATTGTTAGTTTTTAAATATAAAGTTCCCCAAAGCAGACCACTTGCAAAAACAATCAGCATTTGAAGCATAACTATCGACCAGGGACTATTTACGATATTGACCAAGTGTGCCAACGCAAAACCTACACCGCTAATAACAATGGCCGTATATTGCTTGTTTTTTGTGAAAACTAAGCTTAACGGAATTAATAGGCCTCTGTACACACTTTCTTCTGCCAATGCAATAAATAGTACCGTCAGTATGATTCGTGCATCTATCAAGCGAAAAGACATTGAGCTAAGTGTGCTAAATCGAGTAAATAACAAAAATAAAATGCTCGGTATTAACTGGCATAATTGACTCAAAGGCTTCTTTAAGCTTAAAAAGCTTATCTTTATATGCCAGATATTTTGACTCAAAACTATTGCAACCAAAAAAATAATTAAATCCACTGTCATTTGTCCATACTTTTCGGAAATTATCGGACTAATTAGATATGGTAAAACTATCAACACGATAGGTACAAGAACAAAACAAATCGCAATTTTAGTTATTATATCGTTATTTTTCAATACAAAATCCCCACTTTAAGAACATCCTACTTAGGATTCTAAAATTTTCTTTTCATCATTCAATAATTCCTTGGCAATTGGATCGCTGATAGTTTTATAAACTGCTTTTGCCTGATCAAACTTTTCGACTAACAGTAAAAGTTTGATTACAACAGCGCTAAGTGCATCTTCGGACCCCTCTGATTCACTGTCAATAATATTAAAATCCGTATTGTTAGTAAAATCGATAATCTTTTTAAGCTCTCTCAAACTTGCTTGTTCTAAACTCGTAAAGAAAATAGTCATTTCTAAAACTATAAAAGTTACGTCATAGGGAAATTTCTTTTTACTAAACTTAATGTACTTACTGGCTAGTTCCATGTTTTCTGAATGCACTAGCTCAATGCAGTATCGTTCCAACAAGTAATTAAGATACTCACCTTGTTTCACATTATTTTCAGTGATATCACCATGAATATCTTTAAGAATCTCTTTTTTCAGCTTCTCTACATACTTGTCATGTTCAAACAGCCCTAATTGAATATCAATTGGTGAAATTAAGCTTGTCCAACGTGGATTATCAGGTTCTAAAGCAATGTTTTTTTTCAAGAGCATCGCATATCGTTGTTGCTTATTAAACTTTGCATATTCTCCCTTTGTTAATCCATTGTTCATGAGTTCTAAATCAGTGTCAATTTTCACTAATTTTTCTGTTCTTTTAGTTCTAGGTTCTTCATGCACATATCCAAAATAATAAAGGGTCTCCGTTTTCTTTACAAAACGTTCCGGACGAACATATGTTGGGCGATCCGGTTGCATCTGCTTTACTGTGCAAATTTTGTCTTGATTTGGGAATCTTTTATCAACTTCATATAAAAAGGATTTTATTTCTTCTGAATTATATTCTTTAGAAAATATTTCATCAGAATCTACAAACAAAACCCAAGTATCATTTGGAACAAAGGTTAGACATTTATTTCTCATGGCTGCATAATCTTCTTTCCAGTCTACATGCTTTATTAACACACTGTTATAATTACTTTCTACAATTGCAACAGTGTTATCGCTAGAGCCTGTATCAACCATTATTATTTGATCACAGATGTTCACAATTGATTCTAGCGTTTGCAGTATCCGCCTTTCTTGATTTTTAACCATTATTAATCCAATAATCGGTTCATAATCACACTGATGCTCCTTCAGCCTGAAATTGCTAAATGAAACATTTCCCCGTTCTTTAAATTTAATCATGATACAACACCGTCCCACCTAATTGTTCTTTCTGAATACAATCAAATAATGATGAACCAATCATTTCACTATTGACTAGTCCATCATTATTTTGCTAATTCCTAATAGCTGTTATTTTTAACCTAAACCATGCCATGCACTCGAAGTTCCCTCTGCTACCTTTCCCAGCAATGTAAGGCTCTTGTACCACCATGTCTTAGAATAGTTTTTTCCACCTTCAACGGTAGTCAAATCTTTTTCTGCCATTTCGATACCTAACCCGGCAATTTTATCTAAACTTTTCATAATTGCATTTCCTCCTTAAAGCATTCAACTTTTGATAAACATCTAAGTCCCGTTTGCATTTCACGATATACATTTGAAATGCAACTTTAAATTTTCCATTTCAAACATCCCCCTTCAGTGAATATCATCAAATCGCATTAAATGCCAATGCAATTCCAAACGCAACCATCAAAATACCAAAAGATAATCCTGACCAGACACCCAACGCAATAAAGGGTGAAGTACTTTTGTTGCCAACCTGCTTTACCTGTTTAAATGCTAAATAGGCAGTATAAATTTGCCAAATAGCAAAACATATAATAATAAATCCTGTAATTCTTTCAAGCATCTTCCCACTGCTTTCTAAACAACAATTATTTTTAATATAGACTCACACACAAGAAATCGCTTTCATTCAATTCAATCGAACTGCTTGATATCACTCTCTCTACGCTTTTAATATACCGCTTAGTCGAATCATTGTACGATATTTTTATAAACGTAATATTTTTAGATATTATCGTACAATAATTCATCGATACCACGAAAATAGACGTTTAACCAACAATTAAAGTCAACACGCAAAGATTCCAGTCTAGCTTCGCCATTCAATCTCCTAGGCTCAAAATTATGGTATCCAAGCGGCCATTAATTTCCGCCAAAATCTAGGTGTTGAATTTTCTTCTCCAGTCCGATGTGTTGTGCCCATCTGACCGGCAAGATGAATAGCTTTTTTATAACCGGTGTATGAGAGATCATGTTAGAACCGACTAAGCAATTACCATGACGCCTGAGCCCATTTAACTTCGCGCCCAGACCACCACACCGCAAAACTAACGAAATACCAACGACTTGATTTGCGAACACATTTCCAAAAAAGAACTACTTTAAACGACCTCAACAATCAAGGAATTATCACATTAGTCATAGATTTAAATAATCGCCACGTAAGAGCTTGAAATGAAAAAGGCCAAGTGAAGTTTTCTTTGGTAAAATATTGCACTTAATTTAACAATTCGTCATAGCAAAAATAATCCCATTAATGTTATGGGATCGTCAGACATTCAACTTTCAAGTTACGTTAAATCGATTAAATAGTACGATAACAAATTTAAAATAATTTTTTTTAAATTGTAGCGTATATTAATAAGTGCATTAAAAATACGTAGCGCATAGAACCATTTTTAACTGCTACAGTAAAGGGAGAGGTATGACTGTGAACAAAATGATTAAGGATTTGGATGTAGTAGATGCATTTGCACCTATTTCTAATAATAAGTTGAACGGGGTTGTTGGGGGAGGCGCTTGGAAAAATTTCTGGTCTAGTTTAAGAAAAGGATTTTATGATGGCGAAGCTGGCAGAGCAATCCGTCGTTAATAAATGGACTTAAATTAAGGAGCGTATATTATGAAAATTAAATTAACTGTTTTAAATGAATTTGAAGAATTAACTGCTGACGCTGAAAAGAATATTTCTGGTGGCCGTCGGAGTCGTAAAAATGGAATTGGATACGCTATTGGTTATGCGTTTGGCGCGGTTGAACGGGCCGTGCTTGGTGGTTCAAGGGATTATAATAAGTGATAGAAATTGATTTCAAAGAAAAATATTACCCGCTAGTGTTAGTGCTCTTTGTGGCTGGTTATATGGGTGCGATCTTTCTTAATATTTATTTTGATTGGTTAGCAATGCTTACAGCCGGAATAATTAGTTTAGTCATGCTATATGGTTTTTCTAACTTAAAACTGTTTTTTCAACCGTTACCCTCGCCAAAGTGGCGCATAGTAGTTAAGTATGTGCTTTTATTGCTTGTTCTGGAAGTCACTGCGATTGTGGTTATAGCTATCATTAATTCGCATGCTTTATTGTCATTTCACAATACAACATTGACAACTAGTTCAACTGGGCGAGATTATCCTTTAATTGAAAGAGTATGGATAGCCTTCACGCTACTAGTATCACTAGTTGGTGAGGAAGTCGGAATGGCCTCTATTTCACTTCCGTTGATTCGCTTATTATCGCAAACACAACTAAAAAAATATGCGTGGCCGATTATCAATGTATTGGGGTGCATCGTATTTGCGTGTCTGCACCTTCCACATTATCATTTCAACTGGATTTATCCTTTAATCGTCGGTATTACGCGTTATCCAATAACTGCTTCATGGCGATCTGCCAATACTTTACGGAGCGGCATCTATGTCCATTGGATCTCAGACGCCGTTTTAATTATTGGCACATTAATTTAAATATAAAAGGTAAGGCACACGTTAATGCTCAATAAAACAATAAACATAATTAAGAAATACCCAGTGAGAAGCTTGCTGGTAGCGCTTATTGTCGTTTTCGCAATCTATGTGATTAGTGATCCTTCAATCATTAGCTCATTTAATCAAGGGCTTAGTGATGGGGCTGCTGGGCGATAGCGGATTATAAATGATTATTCAAAGCTAGAAAGAAAAATACGAGTAAGTTTGCTATAGTCCCCTTAAGGTAAAAGCATCATTCATCTGTCGATTTAATCGGGGTTGATGTAAGACTGACGTTTACTTTTTCATCCTATGAAAAAATAGCCCAAAATCTCCTAACGAGGTTTTGGGCTATTTTGGCGAATAAATCTGCCATTATTTTGTTTTTCAAAAATTTAAACATAACCTATTCTAGGCATGTCTACCTGTGCAAAATTTCATATAAGGGGCCTTAATATATGCTGTTTCAGTATTATTTTTATGAACAGCTACAAAGCCATTACTATCTGGAAAGTCTATTTTAATAGTCCCTTCTTTACCTACTTTATATTCATAGACATTACTATCTAAAAGTTTCGAACCATTAGAAAATTCAAAAGATATAATTTCTTCCATATTTATCAAGCTCCTTCTGATATCACCTATCCACCAATTATAGCTTTCGGAACCAACGTCGTCTTCTTTTTATAATAGTTACTCCCCACCATATCCTTACCATCCGTTACCTTTTTCATTTTAGCATAATCCAAGATTCTTCAGTCAATTCTTAATTACCTTCCACACTTTTAATATAACGCCTACCCGATTTATTGGACGATATTTCTACAACCGTCATATTTTTAGCTATTCTCGTACAACCCACCACCAACACCACGACAGTAAGTCAACTCACTAATGTACCACCCTCGCTCATTCCGTTAAATCACACAGGTTCAAAAAAACGCCGTAGTCCATACTACGGCGTCCAAGCGGCTCTTAACTTCCGCCCAATCTATGTGGTTAATGCTCTTCTATGATGCTATGTGTTGCAGTCACCTGACCGGCACGATGAATGGCATTCTTTAAGACGAACGGGGCAATCATCGTCACCACAATGATGACCAAAATAATATCCGAATAGTAATCGTTTGATAGTAAGTGCGCTGAAAACCCAATTTGTGCCGTTATCAATGCCATTTCACCACGCGAAATCATACCGGCACCGACTAAGTAATTACTATGGCGACTGAACCCATTTAACTTCGCGCCCAGTCCACAACCCCACAACTTAGTTAACACACCGAGCACCGTCATGACCACGATGAACGGTAGCGATTGCCAGACCCCTTTGAACGTCATATTTAAACCCACACTGACGAAGAATAATGGAATAAACGTCGTGTAGCCCACTGGTTCAATACTAACGTCCACCACGTGTTGGTAATCAGTTTGTGCAATTGCGACTCCGGCGAAGAAAGCACCTATAGCACCACTCAAGCCCACTAGTTCTGCCAACCATGCCAACGCTAAACAAATAATAATCGCCATAATAGTTGGACTGGCAGCCATCAACAGATGATCACTCAAGCGCATCAGATACGGGGCAACCCACTTAATCACGATGAAGACCCCTATGAAGAAGCCAACCTGTTCCAAGAGCACGATACCGAGATTAGTCTGGGCAACGCCACTCTGACCACCCATCATTGCAATCATGATACTCAACAGAATCACCCCGATAATGTCGTCAGCGACCGCTGCCCCTAGAATCGTGGCTCCTTCCTTAGTATCCAACACTTTAAATTCCTTTAGTACCTCCACGGAAATCGAAACCGACGTGGCTGAAAAGATGACACCGATAAACAGTGATTCAAACCAGCTAAACTGAAAGAAGCGACTCGCAAGCCCCATAATAACGACTGGAAAGATCACTCCAATAATAGCCACGATAATGGCAGGGCGTAAATACTTACGTAAAAGTGCTAAGTTGCTTTCCAGTCCACCGATAAACATCAGTACCACGACCCCAATATCTGAGAACGTTTGAACTAAAGTCGTTAAATGGACCCAGTTAAGTAGTGCCGGCCCTAATATCACCCCGACCAGAATCTCACCAATCACGGCAGGAATCCCCGCACGGTGAGCAAAGTGCCCAGCGAGGGTTGTCGCCAAAATCAACAAACAAAGTATTCCCAAAAAATCCATGTGCTCACCCATCCATCAAAAGTCTTACCATCTATCATACACCTTTAGTCCTGGCTCATCTTGTAAGCATGGGCGTTCTGGAAGCGGCGCGCATAGTGCCAGCCCAAGCCGATCAGTAGACCAATAATGGCGGGAAGTGCCCAATCAAATCCTAGTTTAGCTAATGGTAAGTAGCGTTGATCCCATGCAAGAATCGTTTGAACCCATCCTAACCGAGTAATCAGGGCTGGTGCAGCACCTAGACCATCAATGAACGCTGGAATCAAAGTTAACGCCGTCGTCCATCGATAAACGAGCGGATCACGATGAAATAGCGGTGAGGCAATCGCTAAGATAATCAGTGTAATCGCCAACGGATACAGGAACATCAGCATCGGCGTCGACCATGCAATAATTTGATCCAACCCAATATTAGCGATGAGAAATGAGGCCCCACAGGCCAAGCGGTTCCAAGCGCGATAACTGATTTTAGGAAATTTAGCGTGCAAGGCTTCCGCAAACGACGTCGCCAAACCCACTGCCGTTGTCAGACACGTCAAGGTCGCCATAATCGCTAAAACAATCGCACCCGGCGTGCCCATAAAAGCATTGGCAATCTGACCAAAGGCAATGCCACCATCCGCAGACAACTTAAATTGCGATAACGACGTCGCGCCAATCCAGATCAGGCCAAGATAAATGACTGCTTCTAAACTAATACTCAACAAACTAGACTTGGCGGCCGTCTTAGCAATCGCTCCGGCATCCCGTTGACCAAGGCCCCGAATCGTGGTGACAACTGCAATTCCGAACAACAAGGCAGCTAACGCATCCATCGTATTATACCCTTGCAAAAAGCCGTTCAAGAACGCGCCGTGTTGGTAGGCCGCGGTCGGTGTCGCATTCGTGGTCCCTAACGGCCGGCTGAAGGCAATCCCAAAAATTAAGGCGAGCAAAATCAGAAAAGCTGGGTTTAACAATTTACCGATCGTATCGACGATCCGGGTGGGCCTACGAGCTGCCCAGTAAGTGATACTGAAGAAAATCAATGAGTAAGCTAATAAATACCACTGTGCCTGTGCCGAACTCACATGGCTAGCGATGCCAATTTGAAACGGCGTAGTGGCTGTCCGCGGCGTCGCGAACAAGGGTCCCAAAGTCGCACAAGTCAGTACCATAAAAATCGTCGCGTAGCGTTTACCAATTGGCCGCGCTAGCTCATAAATCCCACTACTGTGCGTCACACTGATGGCGATAATTCCTAACAGTGGCAATAGTGTCCCTGTCAGCAAGAATCCCCAACCAGCTGTCAACCAATTGGCCCCCGCTAGCTGCCCTAAGTGAATTGGGAAAATCAAGTTGCCAGCCCCAAAAAACATCCCAAAGAGCATTGATCCAATAATGATGTAATGTTTGATTGTTAATTTTCGCGTTATTTGCATAGTCGTCTCTCCTCCGTTAAGCGTCGTTCTCATCAACCAGTTTGAACAATCACTAGTAAGAGCACTCGATACAAACCACCATCACTACTTGTTAAGCGCATTGTCTCCATCCTCTCAACTGCCATGGGACTAAAAAAGCGTCCTTACAAAATCATCAATTGATTTTGTAAGGACGCTAACGCGTGGTACCACCTTAATTCGTCACGAACCGCAGCTCGTCACCTTTGCGCGTACGGCCAATTACCAACACCGATGACGGGTTTCCCCAAACAGTAATGTTAACTGACGATACGTTGGCCCGTTAATGGGGGCACCCAGCTAACACTCCAGCTCGTCGCATTAGCAGTTCTCAGGCTACTTTCCAGCCAGGCTCACCACCGCTTCACACCATCCAGCGGCTCGCTTAAGATTACCCTGACTTTACTCTCCTGATCATCACGTTTAGTCTCATTTATTTTTAATATTTGCAATCATAAACTCATTGCGTAGTCTTGTCAACTGTTTCGCTAAAAATAATCATCCGAGTTAATCCGATAATGCCCACTGCCGAATCGCAGCTGCGACCCCGTTCGCATCATTAGTAGCCGTCACGTGATCAGCGTGTGCCTTAGCAATATCACTGCCATTGCCCATCGCGACAGCTGTTCCGGCGAAAGCAAACATTGGCAGATCATTCTGTTCGTCTCCCAGTGCCATCACTTCGTCCGGTTGTATTTCCAGAGCTGCCGCTAAATCCTGAACTGCCTGCCCCTTGTTGACACCAGTATGCATCAGTTCCAAGAAGTTAGTTGCCGCACGTACCACGTACAGGTCCCGACCAAAAGTCGTCTTAACTTGCGCTTCTACGGCATCGAGTTGCGGGCCTTCACCTACAAAGACCCCCTTGGCAATTTGAAAATCAGCTGGTAAATCGTCAGGGTCTCGAATCAACAGCCCAGCTTTGTTTTCCCACGCCTGTACAACTGTGACCCAGTTAACATCGCGGTCAGCTGTATAGATCGTACTGTCCGCATCGAGCACGTTAAAGGGCACGTGATGTTGTTTTCCAAACGCGGTTAATTGCCGATAGTGCGCATTATCCACTAAATGTTTGGCGACGATCCGGCCAGCAATGCTCTCGATTACAGCACCGTTATACGTAATCACGTACTGGTCATCACCAGCAAGGCCTAACGCATCTAAATAATGTTGCGCCCCAGCAAGTGGCCGGCCGGTACACAAAACCACCTTAATCCCTTGGTCGTGGGCTTCCTTAACTGCCGCAATCGTACTTGGTAATAATTGCCCCTTTGAATCCAGAAGCGTGTCATCAATATCAATCGCAATTAATTTAATTGTCATGGGTTTTCGTTCCTTTCAACTGCGAATACGGTTACAATTAAGTCATGCCACCGCTCATCGCGAACTATAATTCTAATATAGCATAGCGCGTCAGCCATCAAGGTTGATTTTTGAAAGGAAGCGGTGCGATTTTACAAAATCTTGAAGCGAGGTTTAGTGATGAAAATCTTACACGAGACGGTCCAGACAATTCTCCGCCTCCCCTTTAAATATTACGAACATGATCCATTGACTGATATCAACGTTGCCCCACACTGGCACCAAGGGATTGAGTTAAATTATCTCGTCAGCGGTACGACCTTAAAATTCGTCACCGATGGACAGACGAATGAATATCGGCCTGGTGACCTTTGGACTACTAATCGACGCGTGGTTCACAGCGCTAGTGGGCCCACCGAAGTTGACTGGGTAGAGTTCGGCA
Organism: Lactiplantibacillus sp. C232; assembly: GCF_023806725.1. Taxonomy (NCBI): domain Bacteria; kingdom Bacillati; phylum Bacillota; class Bacilli; order Lactobacillales; family Lactobacillaceae; genus Lactiplantibacillus; species Lactiplantibacillus sp. C232. The sequence goes on along the minus strand of NZ_JAMSKZ010000005.1, from coordinate 53,565 downwards.
TCATCATTGACGACGATTTCTTACAAACTCAAATTCCGGCAAGTGCGAACTGGCAATTGACATTGAACGGCGCGGCCTCATCGAAAACTCACCCACAAGCCTACGCCGATGTCCGCCAACAATTAGTCACGATTCACGACCTGTTGACGACCCCCACGACCGATCTGCTGAGATTACAAATTCTCAGCCACTTTTACCAGTTACTTGTCACTCTGGGTCAAACGTTTACCGTTCCTCTGACTGCAACAACGGTCAGCCCTAACTTGACATTAACGGATACGGTCATGACTGCCATCAATCAACATTACGCTGAGCCCATCGATGGTAATACCCTTGCCGAGCAATTTCACGTTTCGTTGACCACTTTGAATCAGCAATTCAATGCAAACGTTCAACTATCCGTTAACCGATACTTACGACTGATCCGATTGATGAACGCCCGTCGCCTCCTGTTAGAGACCGACCATAAGATTGAATATATTGCCATGCAATGCGGCTTTCCGAATAGTAAGACGTTCAATCGGAATTTTAAATCTTGGAAGGGTATGACGCCTACTGACTATCGTCAAGCCTATGCCCGGTATCACCGAATTGATACTAGTTGCCTCTAAAAATGTCCCTTCGTGATCTGAATTTCGTGGTAAGCTACGGCTATCAATTAAACGACGGGAGATTTTAACCATGATTAAATTAATGGCAACTGATATGGATGGCAGCTTTTTGCGTGACGACATGACTTACGACGAAGCTCAATTTGCACTGCTTTATCAACAATTACAACTACGGGGCGTACGGTTCGTGATTGCAAGCGGCAATCAATATTTCCAACTCAAGTCCTTCTTCAAGGACTATCCTGAGATGATCTACCTTGCTGAAAATGGGGCTTATATCCGCGATGCCGACCACGTTTACGCACTTAACGCCTTTCAGCCAGACGCAATCCAGACGATTCTGAATAAGATTCAAACCATCCCGGATTTAAAGCTACTGGTTTGCGGTGCCAAAAGTGCCTACACCCTAACGACCACTAATCCTGAGCACGTGGCGCAAATGCGACATTATTATCATCACTTAGCCGTCGTTGAAAGTTACGACCAGCTTGATGATGACATTATGAAGTTCGCCATCACATGTCCACCAGAACGCACCACAGCGATTGTGACGCAACTACGCGAGTTACTGACGGGTATCGCCGAACCAACCAGCAGTGGTCATGGCGACATCGACATTATCCAACCCGGCATGAATAAGGCGGCTGGCTTAGCGCAACTCGGACAGGTTCTCGGAATCGACCTCGCAGACATGGCTGCATTTGGCGATGGGGGCAATGACCTAGAAATGCTCCGGGAGGTCGGCTGCGGCGTTGCCATGGCGAATGCTCAACCAGCCGTGACAGCCGTAGCCAACGCCACGACAGGTACAAACCAAGAACAAGGCGTCTTACAGTGGATCAAAAACTGGTTGGAGGCGTAAGCCATGCAGCCACGGTTGACCACCACCATCAGTATTCTTAGCCTCTCCACTGTAACAGGCATCACTACCGTTATTACAGGAATCATTCCCCAGCTCAAACGGACCTTTCCCACCGTCCCGACTACGCTGATTGAATGGCTCGTCACCATCGCCAACTGTAGCGCATTGATTACTTTGTTACTCAACCCCCGATTAACAAGCCGGTGGGGATTACGGCCAATCGTGATTAGTGGACTCTTGATCAGCGCCATCATGGGACTGATTCCCGCTATCACGACTAACTTTACCGTAATCATGGTCAGTCGGCTCGGATTAGGATTAGGCGTCGGCCTCTTTTCACCACATGCCATCAGTTTGTTGACCCACAGCTTTACAGGTGATTTACGGGCCCGACTGTTAGGTTACCAGACGGGCCTCTCAGCCCTAGGTAACGCGATATTGCTAGGATTAGCAGGCCTGCTGATCAGTCTCAGTTGGCATGCCGTCTTTTGGCTATACGGGCTACTGGTGATTGTTGCTGGGGGCGTGGCGTGGTTCGTACCGGAACCCACTGTTCCATCAACAACGACTAATCACGCACGCACTGAAAAGACACAACTACCACGGCACCAGTGGACGTTACTAGGACTTACCTTTATCACCTATCTACTCATCTGGGGCGTTCAATTAAAGCTGCCGAGTTACTTTAGCGCCCGTCATTTTGGTAACGCTGCCACTATCAACTTAACCTTAGCAGCCATGAACATCGGTGGCTTGCTGGCTGGTCTCACCTTTGGCTATCTATACCGCTATTTACACCGGTTCACCTTAACCTTAGGCTATGCCGGAGCAGCTATTTCAGTCTTAGTATTATGGTTGGCATCCAATGCAACTGTGGCTATTGGCGCTGCCGTATTTTTCAACTTTATTTACTCGTACACCGGGCCATATTTGGTCTTCACTAGCAATACTGGCCTGGATACCATTCAAGTCAACGTCCTGAGTAGCTACCTGACGATTGCCACCATTATCAGCGCTTTCTTTGCGCCACTGGTCTGGAACAGTCTCGGCCAACTTGGGCCGCAGACGCTCACCGCCAACGTTCTCATTTGGATTATGCTCATTTTAGGTGGCTTAGCCTTGATTACCGGCAGCCATCATCCACGAAAGGAAGTTTAATTAATGACCAATAATAACGATCGTCTTCATACTGGCGAACTCTACTTACCTAACGACCCTGAACTTGAAAAACGCCAATTTGGCTATCTCGATCAGCTCTATGATTTCAACCAAACTCGGCCCAGCGAACTAACCAAGCGCCAAATTCTACTTAGCAAGATGTTCGCAGAAATCGGCCCGAAGTGTTACATCGAACCACCGTTTCACAGTAACTTTGGTGGGCACCATGTCCACTTTGGCAAGGGGGTTTACGCCAATTTTAACCTAACACTGGTAGATGATACCCATATTTACGTTGGCGACTATACGATGTTCGGCCCCAACGTGACAATTGCAACCGCGGGCCATCCGATTTTGCCATCATTGCGCGAACAAGCTTATCAGTACAATATGCCAGTTCATATCGGCCGTAACTGTTGGTTCGGCGCAGGTGCCATCGTACTACCCGGTATTACGATTGGCGACAATGTCGTCGTTGGCGCTGGTAGCATCGTGACCAAAGACTTACCTGATAACGTCGTCGCCGTGGGGAATCCCGCCCATATCTTGCGACACATTAATGATCACGACCGTCTGTACTACTTTAAAGACCGCCAGATTGATCCTAGCTTGTTAAATTAGTGGTTTCAAAAAATCAGTCCATCGCATTCTCTGCCTTTATCACGGCAGAATACGACGGACTGATTTTTAATATGCATCAAAATAATTAATTCTCGTTCATTTTTTGCCAACACCTTAGCAACGTTGATCGTTGGCAACGCCACAGTTGGGTATTCATTTGATAACTGCTATCCTCAACAACATAGCCTTAAGTTTAGAACTGCCATTACGCTGCCTCGCTCTGTTTTCCGGCATTCGTGGCAATTTCAGCACTGCTCTTAGATGTTTTTTTGAAAAGCCTTGATTGCTGCATTAATTAGATAGATTTTGGTACCCATCACTTGTAAGTACCTAAGAAGCCCAAAACGCGTGCTTCATCAGCGTTCTGAACCTTTAACCAACTTATTTTGTTTTCTGCCTATTAAATCGTTGTCGTCCCCAAACAAACAACAGGACATAGATAACGGTAATCACCAAATTACCAACTAAACTGGTTATCAGTTCTCGAACGCCTTCACCCAGTACTAACACAAAGACTAATCGGACGATAAAATACCCAACTGGTATAACACTACCGACTATATTCGACTTGTTACGCTTCCCTAAAATATAGCTCCAATAACCCAAGCCAATTGTGATTACCGCCGTAATCAATCCAATTACAATAAATACCAGCATGTATTATTTCCTCTCTCATAACTCAACTTGTCTAAGATTTTCTATAAAATAACCGAACCTACTGTCTGATTCTTGATTGTTTTATTCTTCATTATCAAGTATAAAGAATATTTTCTTCTCCCCATATAAAATTCAAAACTACTATTGCTAGTAATGACAGCCTCATATTCGAACTCATATATGTTAATAATAGGGTTAGCTTTGGATATGCTTCCATATAAAAATAAAATCACCGTTTTGAATATCATTGTATAGAAGTAACTGTTACATTTACAATGTTCCTACTAACTGAATTGATTTTAATTTCAATAAAAAGATTATTCCTTATTAATAAATCTATTCAAGATGCTTTGAATCACCAACCACAGCAAATATCTGGTTATCAAGCAGGCATAGATATTCTACCAAGTCTTGATTAAATCGATCATTGTTTAAGAATAGGTCGAGCGTTCGCCCTCCAAAGATGCTAGCAGTTTTGTTCCAGCTTTCCTACATTTGTTCCATTCACTAGCATCTTTAAGTGCTTCTTCACACCAAAGCGCCTTATTCTTACTCATATCCTCTAATTTTTCATCAATGCTCAGGAACTGCTAATACTGTTTTGTAGTTATCCAAGCATTTTCAAATAATTTCTTTGCATAATTTAATGTAATATCAGAAAAATCCGAAGCTAGTTCATCAGCGACCGAAAAACCTTTTAATTGTTTTATCTGATTCTCTGGAGACATTGAAAACTATTGAAGATTCTCGATAACCCTGTCATATAACATTGTCAACTTTTCTACGTCTTCAGTCATCATTTCACAACCTTCCCATTCGTATAAATCCTAATAATTCCATGTTCTGGAGAAGAAACTTTATAATAAGGTGAAACGCCATGGTGACCACCAGGGTGATATTGAATATACCTTGAGCTTCCTTTAATTTCTTCTGGAGGATTCATACTAAATCTTCTACCATTATTTTATTTTTCGCGACTTTACTTAAGAAGTAACCAATATTCAGCAATCATCCACTTTGTGCGCTCTTACTCAACACAAGAATATGGTACCAACGAGAACTAGAATCAATTAATTGGGGAGCTCATACTCAAAGATTATTCGTTGTTTTCTGACCATTATTAGTTCTCAAGCTATCCTAAACACCTCGAGCCAGTAGCTACATCAAATTCTTAGTTACTAATTAGCAATAAGATTGCTACCAGACTTTGATTAACTAGATTACTTGCTTAGTCTGAAAGTGTTGTACTTGATCTGGCAGTTCAGAATACCTATAAAGGGGATGTTTTCAATATTTCACTAATTTCTATTTCTCCAGCTTTCTTATAGTTTTCACCTACTATACTTAACAGACTTAATTTTTTATCAAAAATAATTTTTCTTTGACTTTGATTTGGTAAAATATGCGTTCTCATATATCTTATTGCTAACGTATCTGTAATAGAACTAATAACCCAATATGTTATTTCAAAAAGATTATCGGTCACATTATGCTTATTTTCTGTTCCTCGCTCACTATACACAAAATGGTATCGCTGACCATCCGAATAAATATAAAAACCATCTTCACTTCCATGCTTGTTTTCCAAGAAATTGTATTCTTTAATATTAATATTTCCCAGCCTGGAAACTCTTTCTAATATATAAATTTTCAAATCTTCCGTTGATAGTTTAAACATTACACCACTCCTATTTTGTTATTAACTCAATATATCCTCCCTTAACAAGTTCTTCAATAGACATAGAAAGTTTGCTTTAAATTCCCCCACTTGGCATACCAAACCAAGGCACAACTTTTGCTCGTTCAACATTTGGAATTTTCTTAATTACTCTATATACAGAGGTATCTGTCCCAGGTTTCAGAGAAAGTTTTTCTGAAGGCGTCCCAGTCGTCCCCGACATAGATAACGGTAATCACTAAATTACCGACTAAACTGGTTATCAGTTCTCGAATGCCGTCATCGAGTACCAGTGCAAAGACTAACCGAACGATAAAATACCAACACGTGTTGTTTTCTCCCACACAACTCAACCAATCTAAACTTTTCTATAAAATAACCGATACTCGGTAATTAGTCCTCGTCGAATATCGGTTTAGTCCACATTACTTATTAGCCAGGCACTTCCCCCAAGCAGATAAACCATAGTAAGCCAAACTGAATAACAAGCTACCAACTAATGACGATACTAGGCCATGTGTCGTAGTTTGTATCATCACAGCTAAGATTGCTCGAACGGCAAAGTAAGCTACTGGAATAATGACATCTACTAAATTAGTTTGGGTCCTTTTTCTCAACCAATAACTCCATAATCCTAATCCCAGCGTAATTCCTATGATGACTGCTCAAAAAATGATAATCATTGTCATTTTTTACTATTTTCGAATACCTTTACGAGGTCCAACATCACCTTTTCCATTGCCATACCCATCACTGTCTTATCCAGCAAATCATGGATATGGTCCAGAACATTTAAAAGCTGCAAATTTCGATAATAGCTAAGAATTTTCAGACTTGTCATAAGTGATTAGCACAATGGTATACCATACTAATCGTGAAACACGGGACTAACCAAAGCCACAGTTGAACCAGAAACTCATACCCAAGGACCAATCGATGCGCTCCTGAACCATCACTGGTCTTCAAGTTATCCAAAACCATCTGGAATGGGCTAATCAGCTAAAATCCTGATTAAGAACGAGTTGAAAGTATTGTACTTGATTTAATAACTCAGTGATTCCTGTTTTTAAAATGGATCTTTATTTATTATTTCAACTTTAAGACCTTTACTAGCAATAATTATTGGTGCTGTGTCAAAATCTTCAGCATTAATCTTAAATATATAATTTCCTCCTTCTACTTGGTATTTATCGATAATTTCCCACATTTCTTTACCTGCCGCCAACTCTATAAATGGCTTAGAATTATTTAAGTTCCAATACAGCAAACTAGACAGATAATAAGTTTTCCCGAAATCAATGTTAATGGCAAACTCATCATATGAAGTATCTATTCTACCTGCTACAACAATATCTCCACCATCCACACTAGCAAATTCAAAATCCATCCATAAACATTTTTTTAAATAATTGTTAACCTTTAATATTTCTGAATTGATTTCTTCTATATTCATATTTCTCTACTCTTTCTCTATTTACCGACAGGGATATGGGTATTCTTAGCAGCTTTAGGATTAAATCTGAACTAGACTACCACCTTTATTGAACTTTATTTAGTACGCTCTCATACCACCAATTCTCATCAACATCCATATGTTCTACCTCACTTCTTTGCTTTCCTGAGACAGGCACAGAGTTCAGGGATGTCCAAGCCACACCTGCTAAGCATAAACACTTCTTACCGGTAACGGCAACTTTCCCCGTAATCATGGTATAAATATCATTATACCTAACTAGATTCGTCAAAAACGAAATGATGCCTTTATTAATACCGGTAACAGTCTAAAAAGTCCAGAACGCATGCTTCATCAACGTTCTGGATCTTCAACCGAACTATTTTGTTTGCTTTTGCCTATTGAGTCGTTGTCGTCCCCAAACAAACAACAGGACATAGATAACGGTAATCACTAAATTACCAACTAAACTAGTTATCAGTTCTCGAACACCTTCACCCAGTACTAGCACAAAAACTAACCGGACGATAAAATAACCAACTGGTATGACACTACCAACTAAATTCGACTTGTTACGCTTCCCTAAAATATAGCTCCAATAACCCAAGCCAATTGTGATTACCGCCGTAATCAATCCAATTACAATAAATACCAGCATGTATTATTTCCTCTCTCATAACTCAACTTGTCTAAGATTTTCTATAAAATAACCGATACTCGGCATTTAATCCTTGTCGAATATCGGTCATCTCAATCTGACTAATTTATGTTACTTATTAGCCCGGTGCTTCCCCCAAACAAATAAACCATAGTAAATCAAACTGAATAACAAGCTACCGACTAATGACGATACTAGGCCATGTGTTGTAGTTTGTGTCATCCAAGCTAAGATTGCTCGAACGACAAAATAAGCTACTGGAATAATGGTGCCAACAAGATTAGATTGATTCCTTTTTCCCAGTAAATAACTCCAGTATCCCAAACCTAGGGTAACCGCCAACAAAAATAATCCAATAACCACAATAACTAGCACTAACTTACCCTCCAAAATGATTGTCTTTTAATGACATTGATACTTACTCCATTACTTGATGAACTGCCGTTAACCAATTCTGCCAAACCTCAGTCTGAACACGTTGGCTGTGTGGCAGATACGCTGCCTTCCAGAGATTACAACTCAATTTACGTACAGGATGCGTATGCAGTGCATTGTCCGGAAATTCAATTTCAAAGTAATCCCTTACCATTAAGAAGGCCTTCAAAATATCTAATAGCTTTTTATTACCAGAGCATCTCAAAAACTTCCCCTTCCAATAGCGATATTCTTCATTATTTTCACTGATAGCTCTATTTTGCTGCAAAAAATTACCCAATTCACTATCATCACTAACCTGATAATAATGCTGTAAAAATTTCACAAACGCATAATACGACTGTGTCAAGTCCACCTTTTCCAGACTGGGCCCCATCGGAATTTCTGGTCGTGGCGCTGGCAAAACCTTGGCAATTGGAAATTGATTTTGCCGAAAACCCTTTTCCTTTGGATTAGGCAATGATTGCCCCGTTTTAAGAAAGGGCGATTCATTGACTGGCACAACATTAGGATTCGTAATCCAATTAACAGCTGCGACCCAATTTTGCCACACGGGTTCCTGATTTCGTTGAGATTCTGTCATCTCACAAATTATTCTAATGTTATACGTCAAGCTTCCTGATACTGGTGTCGTTGCTGCGATATCCGGCAAATACTCATTCACAAACTGCTTGACAGCTTGAAAACTCTCAAACACAGTGTGATTTTCGTTGCTCACGTCGCTAAAGAACGCGTGCCAGTCTTCCGCAATTGCTTGATCAAACAATTCACCATCGTCACTCCAAAGTGTGACACTCCCCAATAGACTTCCAAGATCATCATCTTTGCTTGCCCAATAATAAGAGTCCAAAAACTCAGACATTGAAAAGTAACTTTCCTGTTCACTCAATCTTTTTGTCAAGGTAATTTCACTCCATTCTTGATATACCAAGAAACTTTATGCATTCCATCTTTCATAACAGGAACTGGTCGGCTGTTAATACCACCATCAGTTATTTTACCATCACGGACTCTAACCCAAATTTGCTTATTATCTTTGATAGTCTCTGCATACCAGTCATTACCATGGATATCCATACGTTTAAAATTAGATTTACGCTGCGCTACCCTAAGCAAAGTATCATCATGTTCCTGTGACCAGTTTGGAAAATGCCCCTCTGTATTTTTGTAAATATGGTTCCTTATAGTCTTACTTTCATCGTCTTTGTCAAAGTGAACTTTTCCAATTCTATTTTTTAACTTAGCTTTTGCTTTAGATAATTTTGTACCGGCACGATGGGTTGCCTCATGCTTTGCTTGACCTGTTGCTCGGACATTTTTCACATGCTTGGCTGCCTTCTCTCGCTCAAGCTTAGCTTTTGCTTTGGATAACTGTGTGCCAGCGCGATGGGTTGCCTCATGCTTTGCTTGACCTGTTGCTCGGACATTTTTTGCATGTTTGACTTTTTTAGTTTTACGAGCCTTCTCAGCTGCCTTTTTCGCAGCCTTTTTGGCGGGCTTTCGTTTAGCTAGCTTCTCAGCCGCCCGCTTCATCGCCAGTTTAGTTGCTCGAGCGGCCCGTTTGATCCGGCCACCATTCTTCGCAACTTTCTCGGCCTTCTTAGCAGTTGCCAGAACCTTCGCGGCCTTTGCTAACTTAGCGACTTTCGAGACAGGCACAAAGTTCAAGGCTGTCCAAGCCGCTCCTACTAACCGCGAGCGCTTCTTACCGGTAGCGGCATCTTTTCCCGTAATCATGGTATAAATATCATTATACCCAACTAGATCCGTCAAAAGCGAAATGATGCCTTTACTGATACCGGTCTTACGACTAAGCGTGGCAATTACAGCACTACCTTTGGATGCATGCTTTTTCGAAGATTTTTTCTTGTTAGACTTGCCGTGCTTCTTAGATGATTTCTTCTTACTGGATTTACCATGCTTCTTGGAAGATTTCTTCTTATTGGACTTGCCGTGCTTCTTGGAAGATTTCTTCTTGTGCGACTTGCCATGTTTCTTGGAAGACTTTTTCTTATTGGACTTACCATACTTCTTAGAAGACTTCTTCTTGTGCGACTTGCCGTGTTTCTTGGAAGACTTCTTCTTATTGGACTTGCCGTGCTTCTTGGAAGACTTCTTCTTATTGGACTTGCCATGCTTCTTAGAAGACTTCTTCTTGTGCGACTTGCCATGCTTCTTGGCCGCTTTCTTCTTGTGCGGCTTCTTATGTTTCTTGGCCGCTTTCTTCTTGTGCGACTTCTTATGTTTCTTGGCCGCTTTCTTCTTGTGCGACTTCTTATGTTTCTTGGCCGCTTTCTTCTTGTGCGACTTCTTATGTTTCTTGGCCGCTTTCTTCTTGTGTGACTTTTTGTGCTTCTTGACCGCTTTCTTTTTATGGGCCTTCTTATGTTTCTTAGCGGCCTTCTTCTTATGCGACTTTTTATGACGCTTTGGCGTTTTTTTCTTATGCCTTACCGCAACTTTCCGCCGATGCGGTGCTTTACGGTGGACGACTCTGCGCTTAGCTTTGCGATGTGCACGATGAGACTTCTTGGCGTGACCACTAGCGCTATGTCGCACCTTATGCTTCCGAGTGTGGGTCACACCACGGCGATGTGCGGAGACTGTGTCGACCGAGCTGGAAAAAGCCGTGAAAACTAGAACAAACACCATTAGGCCAATGAGGATTTTTTTAAGAACCTGGCGTAATTTTATCATATTAGTCACGCCCTCGTTTCTTAATAACCATCGTAATCGCTACAGTGAGTAGCAACAAACCCACTCCTAGCCAGACCAACCAGGTCGCGACCGCGGAGTTCGTTTTAGGCAAAATTTGGTTCAAGATTGGATGTTGCTTCTTGAACGCCGATCGTTGCTTATCACGACTTGCCGCTGCAGCACTTGCTGAGGTTACACTTGGAACTGACGCACTTGCCGTCGTAGCCCGCGACTGCCGTGGCGCTGTAGAACTGGTAGCGGCTGCGACAGTTGCTCGGTTAGCCTTGGTCGTTGGCGTGGATGAAGCCTGCTTCGTATTAGCTTTAGTTGGTACTGACGATTGACTAGTGACCGTGCTAGAGCTCACTGCTTGACTGCTACCATTAACACTATTCGACTGAGTTTGGCTGGAACGAGCTGCGGCCTGTTTATCCACGTCAGCCGAATCACTGGTCGTACTTGAGCCTGATGAACTTTCTGGATGACTACTTTCACCCGAGCTAGTTGAATGACTTGATTGGCTCGCATCACTGGTACTTGCCGAACTAGTCGAATGGTCGACTGCACTTGATGCTGTACGGCTACTATCACTACTATTAACGCTCGGCTCACTAGCAGCACTCTCAGAGCTGGTCGTCGCACTACTTGCTGGTGCCGCAGTCACATCATTGTTTTCGGCTGCCCACGCATAACCTGAACCCAATGTATAGGCCATTCCTTTATCACCATCATAAGTATCTAGGTAAAAACCGTCACCATCGGCCCCACCATCAACTTCTACAGTTGTATCTGGCGACACATAGAGATTTTGTTCCCCTTGATCAGCCTTCAGCGTTCCTTCATATAATAGTTTGCCATTTTGAGTCAGACGCGCCCGGGTATTCGTGGCTTGCGCAAGGGGCGTCGCCGCGCTGCTTGGATTATTGTTCGGCGAAACACCTTCATCATTACTGAATACCGGATCATTGACTGGCACGCCTTCCTCAAAAGAAGCATCCTCATCCAAGACAACTGGCGTCGAATTGGGTTCTGCAATCAATGCTTGTACCGCTGCACTCGTATCACTATTGAGACTGCTCGAAGTTTGAGCGCTGCCTAGTGCACTACTTGTGTTTTGATCCTCAGTAAATGGTGACTTGAAACCCAGCCCACTGCCAGTAGTTGTTCCAGTGGTCGTATCACCGGTATTGGTTGTTTCACCGTCAGTAGTTTGACTAGTGCTTGATGCCACACTACTATCCGTCTTTGAATCAGCACTTGCACTAGTACCCGACTGGCTTGTAGCCTCAGTGTCACCTTGACTATTCGCTGAACTTGCATCGACACTACTGGACGCGTTCGTTGCGTTGGTCGAACTACCAGCAGTTGATTCATTAGTCCCAGTTTGGTCAGTCGCTGTCGTACTTGTCGACTGATTACTACCAGACTGACTAGTATCAGTCGTTGTCTTGGACTCAGTCGTTGCTGCTTGACTCGGATTAATTTCTTTTTGTGCGGTAACTTTCAACCCATTCAATAATCCTAAGTCGTATTGTTCGCCAGTCACCATTGATTTCAACCCGTCAACCGTGTTGGTCTGCTGGCTCTTAGTGCCATTCGCGTTAGTCACCGTGGTCACTGTCTTGAGCTGACCACTTTTATCAAAAGTCGTGACCGTTTGCTCTGCGCCTAACACTCTAGTCGCAGTCACTTGGCCTTGATCATCAACCTTAAAAGTGACAGTCTCATTCTTAGATAATTCAAACGTATACTTCGAATTATAATCAAAGACTAAGCTGTTATCTTGGGTACCGTTCGTATCACTAGCCGCAATCGCAACTTGAGCCGCATCCTGATTATATTTGACCGTAAAACCACTATCGTTGGCATAAATCTGCGAGACAGAACGGACATTATGCTTCGTATCTTGTCGTACTAAAACACTACTTTGATTACCAACGTCAACCCACTGCCCAGTCGTTGGTTGGTAATAATAATTGACCGTTGTTGGCTTTTCCGTTACCGTTCCCTGGGCATTCGTCGGTAAGCGATCAGTATCAACTGTGTACAAATCTTCGAAATCAGTTGCCTCGGTCGTGTAAGTATCACCATATAGACCAGTGACATCCAATTCGTCCAGCTTCTGCCCATCCGTTAACAAGTAATTGACATGAATGTTGTATGGCAACGGATCATAATACATCACGGCTTCTTTGGTAGTCTTGCTAGCAGTGCCACGGGTATGTTCATCCAATGTGGCATTACGCTTATATCCAGTTATCGTTTTGACCTGCTTAGTAACATCATAAGCTTTCCCGTAACCAACTTTGACTGTTTCATCAGGAGCAACCTTATCAGTAGAATCGGTCATGTAATGATGTACCGTGATGGTCGCTTGATTGTCAATGGTATTGGTGACGGTATTCGACGTCTTAATCTGCTTATCTATTGCCGTTTGACCAGTTGCCGTTACTTTGGCCTGGTCATCAACATCATCACTGAACTGGACTTGAGCCTTAAAGTGATAGGTCTCACCTTTAAACGGTAGCGATTTAATGCCCGCGTCCGTCAGATGCCATTTCACTTGATGTGTTTTTTCATCATAGCTGACTTGGTAGGCAGTACTAGGTAATGCTTGGCCAGCATCATTAACGACTTCGCCTTTAGCGTACTTAGCGTTAGCCGGAATCGTAATATTTTCTGACCAATCTTTATACTTGGTCATTAAATCCTGATCCAAAACATTGACTTTTTGTTGTAAGTCATACGTTAACGTCCGGTTTTGCTTGTCAGTGGCACTTTGTGTGGCACTCAAAGTGGGCGTCGCAATGGCGGGCGTCCCCAGCGTGATCGTACTAACGTTGTAGACTGGTTGTAACCATGAATTACCACTATTAACACGGGTCGTCCCGTAGATAAATTCCAGCTTCGTCCCACTGACCCCAAAAGTTGCAGCCGTTGACGAGGTATATGGCCAGCTCGCATCACGCGCTGTTTGCCCAGCCATGACGAGTTGTCCTCCACCGAGGGGATTCGCAATTTGCTTAACAATCGAGTTTTCAACAGTATAAATCTTACCAGCCCCTAAGTAAGCCGTATATTCAAAGCCGGTTGACGTCCCCGCTACCGGACCATCCAGACTAGATAGCGTAATGAACGCGTTTTGAATATTGACCGCGGCATGCGTATCAGCGTAATAAAATTCATAGCTCACATTGAATTGGGCCACATTTGACATGGTCGTGTCCGAAGAAAAGCCCGGACCAATTTGAAACGCCCCGTCAGTCTGTTTCATTCCCGACGGTGCCTTGTGGCTGTCGTCGTGAACTTTAATATGTGAGATTGTTACTTTAGCAGTGACTTCCTGACCATGGAAAGTTCCCACTGTCCCATAGGTTGAAGTAATCGTATCACTGTCTTTCACCTTATGTATGAGCACACGTTGCGCACCGTTCTTAGGTGTTAGACTGCCACGATCTCCAGCATTATTCGTGATTCCTTGTAAGGCCGTGTCATTTTGCTTGATGACTAGCTGATTGACCAGTGGGAGCGTGCCCCCGTTGCCTGGTAAGACCGTGACCGATGATGAAGCATCAACCACCATGATATTTTGTGACACACCCCAGAAAGAGATGACGACCAGTAATGGCAACAACCAAACTGGCAGGCCATTACGATGATGTTTCCCCGTGTTTTCCGTATACATGTTTAACCCCTTTTATCTAACTATCACTTATATAGTAAAGCGACCCAACTAACTACTCATAGCAGGTTAACATGTATTTTGTTAAAAAACAATAAATATTTTTATATTAATATCAATATACATTGACATTTTCAATTGTATAAATTCTTTACGTATCATGCTGATTTTTCTACCCTAAACCATGGTTAAAGCTTGCCATACTAAGCACAAGAGCAATCAGCTTAGATCAGTTGGAAAAGTACAATTTTGTATAAACTTGCTTATTTAGCTATGGCTTTCTTCCGGTTTAGAATAAGGTCCGCATTTACTGATAATCAGTAATTCAACTAAATTGGTACGTTTTAATCATAATTAATGCAAAATAGCACCTAGTCTATCAAATATTAAGCCTTTTTTCTGCTAATCGAAGACTACCCAACTGAAAGGTATTTTATATGTTGCCAAACCATAAAATTTTAATTAGCAGATGTCTTTTGCTCAGTTAATGAAAGCATTCATTTCACCCATTACTCACAAATAAAACCGTGAGGACTGTTGTCAATTCCAACAGTCCTCACGGTTTATATCAAATCAGTCATAAAATTATGGCAATACATTAAACAACAGTGCGCCTAACGCACCACCAACCAATGGTCCAGCGATTGGCACCCAACTGTAGGCCCAATCAGAAGTTCCTTTATTGGCGATGGGCAATACCGCGTGCGCAATGCGGGGCCCTAAATCCCGGGCCGGGTTAATTGCATACCCGGTCGTTCCACCCAGAGACAGCCCGATAGCGATAATCAGAATTCCGACAACAATCGGGTTCAATCCCGCCGTAAATTGGCCTTTCGTGAAGGCTAACAAGCCAAAAACTAGGACGAACGTTCCAATCACTTCACTGATAAAGTTCCAGAAATACCGCCGGATACCAGGACCGGTTGCAAAAATGCCGAGAATCGCGCCAGCATCCTTAGTTGCTTGCCAGTGTGGGTAGTAGTGCAACCAAACCACGAGGCCACCAATCACCCCACCAGCAATCTGAGCCGCACTATATGGAATCACGTAGGCCCATGGGAACTTACCGGCCACTGCCATTCCTAGTGAGACCGCCGGATTAAGATGTGCGGGGCTCATAAAGCTGGACGCATAGACGCCCATCGTGACTGCAAATCCCCAACCTAAGGTAATCGCGACCCAGCCCGCATTTTGCGCTTTGGATTTATTGAGTGTTACCCCAGCTACAACCCCATCACCTAACAGAATCAAGATAAAGGTCCCGAGAAATTCCCCCAACAATTGTAGTGCTAATGGATCTTTCATCATGACCACCCCATTCCTTAGCCCTGCTTCAGTGCTGTTAAGTCCGATTCAGCAATCGTCTGATTCAATAATTCGGTTTGTGCTTTGACCGTTGCAGTATCCCAACCAAGGTAATCGGCCATTGTCGCTATGACGCCATCCTTTAAGCTATCCAGCGTATCTCGCATGAATAACAAGTGGTTAGTGCGCCGCAGCAAGTAGTCGACTGGCGTCAGGGTCATTTCTTCATCCAAAGCATAACGTAAGCTAATCGTTTCGGCTAAACTCAGACCATGCGTCGGTTCAACTTTACCAATCAAACTAAAGACCCGCGCAGCATTGGAACCGTACATATTTGCAATCCGCAACGCTTCATCATTCGTCAAACCATTATCCGTCCCTTGTTTAGCATAAAATGCAATCGTTGCATCCACGTTGTGCGGATCAATATCGCCACCAGAAACGGGGAGGTTCTTCGAATTGATTTCATTAAAGTGGGCGTCATACTTATCTGCTAAAATCTTGGCAATCAGCGCCATGGCACCCGCAGCCATTTTACGGTAATCAGTAATCTTCCCACCAGCAAGGGTCAACAGCCCGTCTGGACTACTAGTCAACGAACTACCGCGTGAAACCGCTGACGGACTGAGTTTGTCCTCTGCCAAGGAAGTTTCCAAGTCATTCAGGACACTTTCGACATCTTCACGACTGGCTTCCTGACTTTCAAACTGATCAACAACCTTGATAACTTCCTTGAAGCTCTTATCACTGATTTTCCCTGAATTACCACCGTTATAATCGGAACTACCGTTAGCGGCGATCAGTGGCCGCAATCCGGCCCAACTAGCCTCAATATCATCTAAGGTGATTTTGGCAGTTGGAAAACGACGGTTGACGATTTCCAACAAGTAATCAACATCTTCTTGCGTAACGGTCGGGTGTTTCAGATCACCATGATAATCCGTATCAGTCGTTCCGAAATACGTCTTGTTTTCACGTGGCACCACGAAAATCATCCGGCCATCTTGATCACCAGAATCAAAATAGGTTGGTTGTGGCACTGGGAGTTTCTCAGCATCAACGACTAAATGTACACCCTTGGTTGGCCGCATCTGGGATTGATACTTTTCAGTATGGTCCATCTTACGAATCGTGTCTGACCATGGACCGGTCGTATTGATGACGATTCGGGCATGAATCTCGAACGATGCACCAGTCAATAAGTCTTCAGCGGTGATACCATTGATCCGGCCATCATCATCATGTAAGAGGCCGGTCGCCTTCACATGGCTTGCCATAATCCCACCATTTTCGTGAGCCTTCTTAATGTTTTCAATCACTAGGCGCGCATCATTATTCCGAAAATCAAGGTAAACACCGCCACCAACTAAATGTTTAGGGTTCAGCTGTGGTTCCCGTTGTAAGACTTCCTCGCGTGAAAGGGTATAATTGGTGAATTTAGGATCTTTAACTTCGGCGAGCTTATCATACAGATCCATCGCCACTTTAACAGAAAAGAGGTCGAAGGTCGCTCCCGTCTCATCATAAATCGGTAATAACATTGGGTCGGGCTTAGGAATGTGTGGCGCAATCCCCTGGACGACCGCCCGTTCTTTAACGGTATCGGCGACTACCCCCACGTCAAATGTCTTTAAGTAGCGAATGCCCCCATGGACCAGTTTCGTCGACCGTGATGAAGTCCCTTCTGCAAAGTCTTGCATATCGATCAACCCGGTCTTCATGTTCATTGCGGTTGATTGAATGGCGACACCGGCACCGGTAATCCCACCACCGATAACGAGTAAATCTAACGTTTCATTTTGTAAGCGTTCAATATTTTGTTGACGCGTCGTTGCTGAAAATGCCATGTTGTTGTCCTCCTCTATTTTCCTGCGTGGTATGGGGTGTGCTTAAAGACTTGGGTCGCTTTAACCGCTGCCTGCCATCCCTCGTATAAGTTCGTCCGTTCAGCTGGCCCCATCTCAGGGTCAAAACTCGTGCCGGGCTTATATGACGCTTTTAATTCTTCCAAATCCTGCCAATAACCAACGCTAAGCCCGGCCAAGAAGGCGGCACCAAGCGCTGTCGTTTCCAGATTAGCAGCCCGCATAATTTGCGTATCCAAGATATCCGCCTGAAATTGCATCAACCAGTCATTACGAGCAGCGCCACCGTCAACTTTTAATACTGGAATCTCAATACCGGAATCTTTCTTCATTGTTTCAACCACGTCCCGCGTTTGGTAAGCCAATGCTTGCAAGGTTGCTTTAATAAAATCTTCACGAGTCGTGCCACGCGTCAAGCCAAAGACTGAGCCACGTGCTTCAGAGTCCCAATATGGTGCCCCTAAACCAGTAAAGGCCGGAACCACATAGACTTCATTTTCATTATGCGATTCGCGCGCCGCCCGTTCAGAATCGGGAGCGCTTTCAACTAGGCGAATCCCATCACGCAACCACTGAATCGCTGAACCGGCAACGAAAATTGACCCTTCCAAGGCGTAGTACACTTTACCGTTGATGCCGTAACCGATCGTGGTCAATAGATTATTATCGGATAATTGGGGTTTTTCACCGGTGTTCATCACGATAAAAGCCCCAGTCCCGTAAGTATTCTTCACGGTTCCCGGTTCAAACGCCAGTTGACCAAACAAGGCCGCTTGTTGATCACCAGCCATCCCACTAATTGGAACTTCCGACCCAAAGAAATGATAGTCCTTGGTCTTGCCATAAACTTCAGAATTAGTGCGAACTTCTGGCAACATCGCCGCTGGAATATTTAATAATTGCAAAATCTGGTCGTCCCACTTCAAATCATGAATATTGAAGAGCATCGTCCGACTGGCATTGGAATAATCCGTCACGTGGGTGGCCCCACCGGTAAGTTTCCATAGGAGCCACGTATCGATCGTTCCAAAGAGTAATTCACCCTTTTCGGCTCGTTCTTGGGCCCCCTTCACGTGGTCTAAGATCCAGCGAATTTTAGTTGCCGAGAAGTAAGCGTCTGTGACGAGTCCCGTATGTTGATGAATCAAATCACCATAGCCATCTTTAACCAGCTTCTCAGCAATCGGCGCGGTTTGCCGTGATTGCCACACGATTGCGTTATAGATTGGCAAGCCAGTTTGCTTGTCCCAAACGATGGTTGTTTCCCGTTGATTCGTAATTCCAATACCACTAATTTGAGCGGGTTTGATTCCCGATTCAATGAAGGCATTCGCAATAGTAGACAAGACAGCATTCCAGATTTCATTGGCATTATGTTCGACCCAGCCCGGCTGCGGGAAATACTGTGGAAATTCCCGTTGTGAGTCGGCCACTTTATGGCCCGCATGGTCAAAGATAATGGCGCGGGTACTGGTTGTCCCTTCGTCAATTGCCATAATGTACTTGTCGGTCATGGTGTGTCACTCCTTAGTCATAACAGTTTTATGAAAACGCTATCATAATTGATGATTGAATCATACCATGTCGCGACCGTTTTGTGAATAGATTTGCATAAATTAAATTTTGCACAATTGAATTTACTTTAAAACTAGTTTGTACTATGTCACAGTTCGATACTGCCATAGCAAGCATCGTAGCATTTAAGCAATCGCTTCTAGTTCTATAAAATAATTAATTTACTAACATTAGTGCCACCGCGACGAGCTACAATTTTGACATTTTTTCACAGTACTTACACGCCAAGATAGTCGCACAACGAAAATGACGACCGTCTGTTTGCGACATCATTTGGCCTCCGTATTCCACTCCAAACGCCGGTCAAACAAAAAAAGAGTGGCCGGTCATTCCTGGTCACTCCGTTAGTGCTGACATATTCAGTTAAGCTGAATAGCTGGACTTTGATTTAATTCAACCACACATTAATACAAATATTGTAAGTCACTAGCCGGCGTTGGGTAAGCCAATACCAACCGTTGTAAATCTGGTAAAGTCACGTGTTTTTCAATTAACAACGTGAAGTAGTTAATCATCTCGTCGGCAACATCACTTAGAAGGGTAGCACCCACAACCTGCCCACTCGCTTTAGCAACCACTACTTTAGCTTGGGCTTGTTGTGCGCCAAAGCGGTAATAAGTGAACCACTTCGTCATATCAAGTGTATTGACACGATACTCATCTGGATGCTCAGTCGCCACGGCCGCGCTGATCCCGACTTGCGCTAACTTGGGCGCTGCAAAAACCTGCGTTGGCACAACGGGATACTTTATGGCTGCGCCAGGATGCGTCAACTCACCGACCAGATAACGCGCTTCAAAACCTGCAACTGGCGTTAACTTCGGTACCGGTGTATCGCTGACATCCCCAATGGCATAAATGTGCGGGTTGGCCGTCTGCAAATGATCGTTGACTTGAATCCCATGCCGATCAAAGGTAACGCCCACGTTGGCTAGACCTAACTGGTCCGCGTTCGGAATCCGTCCCGCTGAGCTGATGACCAGATCCGTTGTCAGCTCGAAATTATCAGCTGTCAATTGTAGACCGGTCGCCGTTTTAGTAATTGCTTGGACATCCGTATTCAAGTCAAACGTGATTCCATCAGCCGTCATTGCGGCCATCAAATCCTTAACCAAATCTGCATCAAAAGCTTTTAACGGGCGGTCATTATGATGAATCACGTGCACATCAGCGCCAGCGGCATTCGCAATCGTCGCCAATTCAAAGCCTACGTAGCCACCACCTACAAATGTCACGCGTTTAGGCATCTGGTCCAAATCTAAGAAGTCAGTGCTCGTCTTAAAGTATTCGTGCCCGGTAATCGGTAGAATCGCTGGACGCTGACCAGTAGCAATCACGTAATCAGTCGCACTGACTACTCGATCCCCGACCGCTAACTGATTGTCGGATTGAAAGTGTGCTTGGCCATGTAACGTCGCAATATCTTGCCCCGTTAGTCCGTTCAACGTCCCATCGTTGATGCCATCCGTATAGCCTCGTTTATGCGCCATCAGTGCTGGCCAATCAATTTTGGGCGCGCCAATCAGGCCCTGCCCTTGTAAATGTTGCGCCGCTTGTCGCGCTTCGACGGCGCTTAACAGGATTTTCTTAGGGTCACAACCGCGGTTAGGACAAGTGCCGCCCCACAGATCCGCTTCAACGATCAACACTGTCTTGCCCTGGGCCTTTAATCCGCTAGCCATGGCATTGCCGGCTGGTCCGCCACCAATCACAACAACATCGTACTGTTCCGCCATTCGAAATTCCTCCTTAAATTCATTAGCGACCATCAATTATCACAACCTAGTGTAACTGATTCATCCTTAATTGACGATTAAGATACTTCTTCATGTTGACTCAAGTAAGCCACGATTCGTTGGCGATCCAAATAGCCAACAACCCGATTTTCTTCCGTGACCGCCACATAATCGTGATCTGTCAATGCCGTAAAGGCGGTGCGTAACGTGGCTTGAACGTCTAACGATTGAATCCGACCACTCGCAACACTGGGTTCTTCTGTGAGATAACCCTGAATAAGCCCTACACGCCCAACGTAGACATCATAGACATTTTTAGCTCGGCTCGCACCAAAGAAGTTCCGCACAAAGTCGTTCACTGGATGCTGAGCCAGAGCAGCCGGCGTATCGACTTGTATTAACTGACCGTGTTGCATGACACCGATCCGGTCACCCAACTTCAACGCCTCATTCATATCATGCGTCACGAAGACGATCGTGTTGTGATAGCGGGCGTGTAGCCGTAAGACCAAGTCTTGCAATTGTTGCCGCGAGATGGGGTCTAACGCACTAAATGGTTCATCCATCAAAACAATATCTGGTTGCGCCGCAATCGCCCGTAAGATACCGATGCGTTGCTGCTCACCACCGGATAATTCTGACGGCATCCGGTCACGGTATTCCTTTGGATCGAGGCCAACTTCCGCCAATAGCTCATCAATCGTTTGATTAATTTCCTTCTTAGCTGTCCCTTTCATTTCCGGAATCACGGCGATATTTTGCGCCACCGTCATCGTTGGGAACAAGGCAATTTGCTGTAAGACATACCCCATTTGCCACCGTAGACTTCGGACTGGTATCGTGGTTGTATCAGTACCATTAACTAGAATTTTACCAGCCGTCAGTGGCTCTAAGCAGTTGATCATTTTAAGTGACGTCGTTTTGCCACTCCCAGAAGTCCCTACCAAAACAAATAGCTCACCCTGGTCAATCGTTAAATTAAGGTCGGGAATCACGGTCTGCCCATTAAAGTCTTTCTGGACGTGTTGAAATTCAATTGCCGTTGTCATTTAACGTCCCTCCTTCAATAAACCGTGCTTCACAAGATAGCGATGTGCAACCGTCGAAGCGGACTGCTTCTTAACATTGACTTCATAGTTCATTTCTTGCATATCAGTTTCTGAAATCTTTCCTGCTAACTTATTCAACGCTTTAACGACCTTAGGATGTTTGTTGGCAAAACTCGTCTTCATCAACGGTGCCCCTTGATACGTTGGGAAAAAGTGCTTATTATCCTTCAATAAGGCCAAGTGATACTGCCGTAATTCACTATCCGTCGCATAGGCATCTACCAAGTTGATTTTCCCCTTACTGATGGCTTCATAGCGTAGCGCCGGCTCCATCGACTTGGCAGTCACGTCTAACCCATAAGTCTTCTTGATTCCTTTTAAGCCATCATTACGATCAATAAACTCTAGGGTCATTCCGGGTTTCAGAATCGATTCAACTTGCGTTAAGTCACTGATTGTCTTCAAATGATGTTCTTGTTGAAATTTCTTAGTCACTGCCAATGCGTACGTATTGTTATACTGCATCGGCTTCAAGTAAGTCATCTGTTCCTGCTTAGCGAGGCGCTGTTTGGCGAGCTGATAGGTCTGGTTAGCTGTTTGACCAGCTGGGTTATTTCCCTTAACTAAGGTCTCCAGCACCGAGCCAGTAAATTCAGGATAAATATCAACCTGATTATTCTTTAACGCGCTGAATAAGAACGTGGTCTTGCCAAAGTTAGGCTTGAGCGTCACATGAACATGCTCATCTTCAGCTTCAATCAGCTGCTTATACATATTAATCAAGATTTCTGGTTCAGAACCGAGTTTACCTGCAATCGTAATTGTTTCAACTCGATTGGCATAAACACTATAAGCCCCGCCACCACCTAGTAAAGCTAAAATACCGACAAAGACGATTAAGGCGTGGCGTGGTTTAGCCGTTTGAAACCACCGAACGAGCGCACTCAGCAGAATTGCTAACAATGCTGATGAGATAGCCCCAATCAATAATAACGAGGTATCATTACGGTCAATACCGAGCATGATAAAGGTCCCGAGACCCCCAGCACCAATCAAAGCGGCCAAAGTAGCCGTCCCAATAATTAAGACGAGCGCGGTCCGAATCCCAGCAATGATCTGTGGTAGGGCAATGGGTAGTTCAACTTTAAACAACTTACGCATTCGTGACATCCCAAAGGCATCGGCGGCCTCTTCAATTGAGGCGTCAATTTCTGAGATACCCAAATAAGTATTTTGAAAAATTGGCAGTAAAGCATAGATCACCAGCGCAATTACTGCTGGCACCGTTCCAATCCCAACTAACGGAATCAATAACCCTAACAGTGCCAAAGACGGAATCGTCTGTAAGACACTCGTGAGTTGTAACAATCCCTCGGCCCACCGTGGTCGTCGAACGACCCAAATAGCCAACGGAATCGCAATTACCATTGCGATGACTAATGATGCTAATGAAATCCCCAAGTGTTGCCATAGCGCAGTCAGCAAATCCCCGCGTCGATCCATAAACGTCTGTATTAATGTCTGCATGCTAACCTCCAGTGCTCACCTTTATTACTTAATAACTTCTTAATTATCCATGTATTTAATCGTAGCATAATCCGCCAAAAATCATAGTAATACGCACTGACAATTCACCAAATTTTGTAACTATTGTAGTTTCATGTTAAAATTATTCATTAATTTAAAATGAAGCTGGCTAGTTTTTACGAAACTATTAGATGAACCACTCAATGGATTATCATTACAACTAAGGAGGCCCCAACAATAGCTACGATTCATCTTTACCTTGCAAGTACCAACCACCAATCGACCAACATCACCGCAACAACCCCCGCTGCCTGGGTCGTCATTCTGCGATACGCTGACCATCAAAAGGCGCTAAACGACGGTGGCTACGGACATACCGAAACTTCACTGGCCTTGAGTGCTCTGACCACCGCACTCGCCACGTTGAAACGTCATGATTTACCCGTTCATGTTCACACCACAACTGAACAAGTGGCGGCGGTTATTAGCGAACAACGTTATTTAAGCTGGCGGCAAAACAACTGGGACGTTCCCGAAGCCGACCAACCAGACCTACCCCAATGGCAAACGCTGATTCCCATTATCGAAGAATTTCCCAACCTCACCATCACCTACCACCCCGTGGACGATCCCGCGATGACCACCGCAACGACTACGCTAACGGCGGTGATGACGAAGCTATAATGGCGGTGCAAACCTAAGTCCAAAGCAGCCAGCTTAGGCCCGCTGGAAAAGTTCGGGTTAGCGTAAACATGTTTGGTTAGTTCGTCCTACACCGACTTCCAGTCGGGATAGTATTCGAATGGCTGACGGTGAGGCACCCAACTTTTATTGGACTCATCATTGTTCTTCATAAACAGTAATTTTGTCGAGCAACTGTCAGGCAGAAAGTAACATTGTGATAGCTTACTATTTCGGAATCACCATAGTAATAATCAAACGTTTCAACAAAGTGGTTAATGTAATCCTAACCTCTCGTTTAAGGCTCCATTATCAAAATAGTCAGCGACCAATTATACCAAGTTAAGTGGCCGTTCATCAGCCATTCGAGCGGCTTACCGACCGGAGGGGCTGGGTGACAATGCTCAGTAGCCAAATTATTCTTAGTCGGAAGTGGGCTACTTCCGGCTTAGAATAAGACTCGTATTTGAGACCGGGCGGGTTTGTGCACGGGCTCAAATCGATGTCGGCTTACGTTCCGGCAATTGTCACCCAGCCCCGGAGGTCGGAATAGGACGATCATTGCTGCCGAACAAGAATCCACCTGCTTGTCATCATCCAAGCACCATCTAAAATAATAACTAACGAGACCCTATCTCTCCCATGCTACATGGGGGAAGCTTAAAGCTTAGACTTGAAATAAAGAAGCGAACCCCTACCACAATAACAACTGTGATCGTTGGGCTCGCTTCTTAGCATCATTATTCAGATTAATTATTATTAGCGGGTATTTTTCCATGCCGATAATGCCGACTCCCGGTTCGCCGGTCCTTACGCCGCGTAACTTTTGACAGCTTAGCCGCACCATTGACGGCTGAGTTCATCATGCGGTCAAACTGACGATCACTCAACCACTGACGAGCCGTTAATGAGACCCCCGCGCCCATACCTGCGTGATAACGAGTCTTGGGCTTCACATCATTGACAGCGTGAACCATCAGTTTAGCAATCACTCCCGGATTGGAAGCAAACTGATCGAACAATGACAGCATCGCACCGACCTTAACAGCTTGTTCATGATAGGCTGTCTCACCGGAAACTGCCAACAACTTTTTTTCCGCAATTCCAGCCCATTCAGTCTTGATTCCACCAGGTTCAACGATGACAACATCTATACCAAATGGTGCGACTTCCATCCGTAACGAATCGCTCATCCCTTCAATTGCGTGTTTGGTCCCCATATACCAAGCACTTAAAGGCTGATAGATCTTACCCCCAATTGAAGAAACATTAATGATCCGACCACGATGTTGTGCCCGCATCAACGGTAAAACTAATTGTGTCAACCGCATCACACCAAAGACATTGACCTTGAATTGGTACTCGCCTTCTGCGACCGGAACGTCTTCCAAGGAACCGTATGAGCCATACCCCGCATTGTTGATTAGGACATCAATGCGCCCCTGTTCGACCTGAATCGTTTTGACAGCCGCGATTAACGTCGCTTCATCCGTCACGTCGACTTTTAAAACGTGCACTCCAGCCGCTGCTAAATCCGTCATTTTTTCAATCCGCCGTGCGGCTCCGTACACAATGTTCCCCTGAGCTTGTAACTTCAAAGCAGTTGCTTTACCGATCCCCGAAGATGCGCCCGTAATTAAGATGACCCGTGGTTGACTCATAATCCGTTCCTCCATCGTTAACTGTATTTACTGTCATGCTACGTCAAACCCTTCACAATTGCAATCGAATTCATTGCCCGTAGTATGCTAAAATAGAACTAATTTCAAGCACGTCAATTTAATTGGAGGAATGAACATGTCAACAAAGATTATCATGGACACTGACCCTGGTATTGATGATGCCGCCGCAATTACCTTTGCGTTAAATCATCCTGACTTGGACTTACAATTAATTACAACGGTCGCCGGCAATGTGACGGTCGACAAAACGACGCTGAATGCGCTCAAACTAACGCGCTTCTTTAACAGTGACGTTCCCGTAGCGGGTGGGGCTGCCCAACCGCTGATCAAACCGTTTGAAGATGCCGTCCGAATTCACGGTGTTTCAGGAATGCCGGGTTACGACTTCCCGACTGACCTTGCGAAACCATTACCAGAAACAGCCGTTGAAGCGCTCCGTGACTACATCATGGCTGCTGAACAACCGATTACGTTAGTGCCAACGGGAGCCTATACCAACATTGCGCTCTTATTTAAGACCTACCCCGAAGTAATGCCACACATTAAAGAAATCGTTGCGATGGGTGGGGCCTTAGGCAAAGGTAATATGACCAGCGCCGCAGAGTTCAACGTCTTTACCGACCCGCACGCGGCTGAAATCATGTACCAATCCGGCGTTCCAATTACCATGGTCGGCTTAGACGTGACGATGAAGGCCCTTTTAACGCGCGAATCGATTGAACAGTTACCGACCCTCGGTAAAACTGGCGAAATGCTCCACGCCCTCTTTGGTCATTACAACGACCGCAACCAGACTGGCGTTGCGATGCATGATGTCAATACGCTCTTCTACTTACTACATCCAGAAGCCTTCACGACTGAAAAGATGTGGATTGATGTCCAGACGGAGGGCCCCGCTAATGGCGAGACCGTTGGCGATATTCGTGGTGCTTACCATGACGGCAAAACCAACGCGACCGTTTGTGTCGATATTGATGCGGCTGCTTTCAACAAGTGGTTCCTAGAAACCGTGGCAGCCATTGACCAACCTAAATAAACCACTACCAATCGTCATTAATTAAGCTAAAAAATGAACCACTTCAGCTTGCACAATTATCATGTGCGCTTGAAGTGGTTCATTTTTAGTTTGTGTCACGCTTTTATCAAGACATAGCGCTACTCAAAGTGCTTAATACGCTCAGCAACCACTGACCGTACCTGATTAAATGTCATCCGGCGTATCTGGGATTAATTGAATCAATGGTTGACCGAAGTTGACTTCTTCACCATTCTTCACTAGGAAGGCTTTGACCGTCCCCGCTTGCTTAGCAACCACTGGCCGCATCATCTGCATCGCTTGAATGAGGCCGACTTGTTGACCAACGCTAACGTGGTCGCCTAACTTAACGTATGGCGCTTCTTCTGAAGAATGCGCTGGGTAATAGATTCCGACGACCGGTGCCGTCACGCATTCCTTAGGATCAATCGGCGCTGGTTCTGGTTCAGGATCAGGTGTTACAACGCTCGTCGGATTGCTAGCCATACTGGTCGCCACTGGGGTTGGTTCCGCCTCCGCAACAACTGGGGTACTAACTGTTGAGACCGGTGTCGGTGTGACCGGCGTTGGGTCAATCACCGGCTGATTGGGAAGTGGCGCCGGCTGCGGGGTCACCGTCGTCTTGCCGTGTCCCTTCTTACCCATTTGAATTTCAAAATCTTGGTCCCGATACTCAAAACTAGTTAAACTGCTTTGTTCAAACTTGTCCATTAACTGATAAATCTTATCTAATTCCATACAACACCCTCCAATTAATTTACGCTTTGATTATAACGCATAGTTTAGCGCAGGAGTGTGGTGGAAGTATGAACGCTTCTTTAAGAATTCGTCAATATTTCGTTTAAGCAGACGCCAACTCATGATCCGCCGGAACTAATTTAAACAAAAATAATGGTGCTGGTGACTTACCTGCCTGCGCGTACGCTAACACTGTATCAACGTGGTCTAGCTGTAACAACCGATCATCAAGTTGCCACAAGCCGCGTTGGTAATAGTCGCGGCAATATTGCACGAGGTTGGTCAAAAAGTTACCGACGGCCTCATTGACCGTCGCGCCACGCCCATCGACACCCCAAAAATCGGCGGATTCTAACCAGTACCGTTGTTCCGATAATTCTCGATAACGACCAACTTCATGAATTAACACTAACCGTGCTGTCATTGCCAAGGCCCCTTTCAATCTCAATGCCACTTTCATAATGACATCTAAGATAGCACCGATAATTAGCCCTGACAATCCTGAATGGCAAACCCGTTTCAAATTAAGGTTATTAACGAAAATCGCCTTATTTTTCAATCAAGTGACGCTTTTTACTTAAGATTCTGAATCTTGTTCGTGTTGTAAAAACGTACCGTGGTGGTTCAGGTCGGCTTGTAAATCAGCCATTGTAAACTGATGATAGTAAGCCCGATATTGACGGTCAGCTACTGTAAATAAATCCGTCAACGTTTCACTAATATTGGCCGCAATCGGGGATTGATCAGCCTGTTCATCCGTTTTGGATGGTCCCGTAATGAAGCGCGCATAGCTAATTGTTGGGGGGATGGTCAAATCATATAGATCGCCGAGGTTCATATCGGCCAACGCCAAGTCTAATTGGTAGCCCCCATTTTTACCAACCGTCCCCGTTAAATATCCATGCTTATGTAGAACTGATAAAATATTGCGAATCATCACCGGGTTAAGATGCAGTGACTGCGCGAGTTCCCGACTAGCGACCTTACTATCACGGTGTGCATCAAGGTACAGGATACTATGCACCGCCACCGAAAAATCAAGTTTCATGTTACTTCCTCCCACACTTTGTCATAATTCTATTCTACCACCAACTGTAATGACTCTCATTTCAATTAGCCCCAATATGCAGGTATAATGTGTTTGGGAGTGAAAAAATATGTCATCTACAATCAGTGCCGCAACGTTCAAGCTAAATGATCAAGCTGCGTTGTCACCGGCACAACAATCATTAGAGCACCAACTATTAACTTTTATCCGTACCCATCGCCAGCAAAAACAGCCCAGCCTCTTTGTTATTCATGGTGATGCAGGAACTGGCAAGAGTGCCGTATTAGCCGCCGCGTTTGCTCGGCTACAAGCCCTCAATCGTAGCTTGACACCAAACGATTTGCAGGCCACTGACAACTATCTCGTCGTCAACCACAATGAAATGCTCAAAATTTATAAGCGCTTAGCTGGTGAAGATCCCGTCTTGCGCAAAAAAGACTTTCAAAAACCCACTCCGTTGATCAACCGGTTGGCAAAAGACCACCGGCAAGCAGACGTTGTTTTTATTGACGAAGCGCACCTATTACTCACGCAACCAG
The DNA here is from genome assembly GCF_023806725.1 of Lactiplantibacillus sp. C232. NCBI lineage: Bacteria > Bacillati > Bacillota > Bacilli > Lactobacillales > Lactobacillaceae > Lactiplantibacillus > Lactiplantibacillus sp. C232. The sequence goes on along the minus strand of NZ_JAMSKZ010000005.1, from coordinate 24,272 downwards.
ACCGCTATAACCGCTTTACAGGTCACAACCAGTTAACGGAACTGATCAATCATAGTCGCGTCGTTGTCCTCGTCTTCGACACCCGTCAAGTCTTGAAGTTAAAGAGCTACTGGCACAGCAACGATCTCAAGCCATTTTTAGACCAGTACCCGCACGCGAACTACAACTTAGACGAGCAATTTCGGGTCACTGGCGGCGCCGATGTTGTCGACTGGATCGATGGTTTTACCCGCGGGCAATTACAACCAAAACCCGTTAGCGATAACTTTGATCTACGCTTTTTTGATGATGGGCAACCCTTATACGACCTGATCAAACAACGCGACCAGCAGTATGGACTCGCTCGGATGGTGGCAACCGCTGACTTCCCGTACGTCGTTAATCATGGCACTTGGTACGTGACGGCCGGACAATTGAAGCTTCCGTGGGATAAAGTCAACTTAACTGATGATCCTTGGGCCTTACGACCTGAGACACTGAATGAAGTTGGTTCTATTTATACCATTCAAGGGTTTGATTTGAATTATGCGGGGGTCATTCTTGGCCCTTCTGTGGGCTATGATGAAGACCATGATCAGATTGTCGTTCGCCCTGAACGCTATGAAGATCAAGAAGCGTTCAAAAACCGGACAGACTTAGGCGATCTGCGTCCCCTTAAACAGCAGATTATCTTCAACTCAATCAATGTCTTGATGAAACGTGGTCGTTATGGGCTTTATATTTATGCGGTTGACCCAGCACTACGCCAGCGACTATTAGCGTTATAATAAGACTAATTACACGAGGAGGGATTTGCAATGCAACTATCAATTCCGACCATCAATGGCGCCCTTGCAGCCACCTATTCCAAACAAGCGGCCGTTGCCCAAACGTATAAGGGCCACCCCATCATCTCGTTTCCCGTTGACATTAGTGATGTGCCAGCTGGCACCCATTCACTGGCGTTCACTTTCGTTGACCACGATGCGATTCCAGTAGGTGGCTTCACCTGGATTCATTGGATTGCCGCCAATTTACCGGCAACCACGACTCACATCCCTGAAAATGCCAGTCAGACCGGTGCTATTCCGATGGTCCAAGGTAATAATTCCACAGCGGGCGCCTATGTTCACGAGACTGATCCGAAAGTTAGCCAACACTACGTCGGCCCGTATCCGCCTGACAAGGATCATCGTTATTCATTTAAACTATTTGCACTTGATACTGAGTTAGACCTCCAACCTGGATACTGGCTCAACGAATTTCATGATGCCATTGCCGGTCACGTGCTAGCAACTGCTAAAACGACGGTCATTGGCAAAGTGTAATCCAATCTGCCATATAATATGGATAGCTTAAACAACCAAAAACGTTGCTACAGAATCACGTAGCAACGTTTTTTATTAACACTAATATAATTGCATTACTTCAAAGAACCGGCTAAGCAAAATACATCAGAATAAACGCAATTAATGCCGGTAGCCCCTGAATCACGACGATCGCGCGACTGACAGTAATACTACCATAAACCGCGGCAACCATCACACAGGCTAAGAAAAACAGGGTTGCCCCGACGCTCGCGACGGCCGGAATCACAAACAAGCTGTATAAAATACCGACGGCCAAGAAACCGTTATATAACCCTTGATTTTTAAACAATAATTGCACTGACGGCGACTGTAGCGTTTGCCGTGGAATCCCAAACGCTTTTGCGGCCATTTCACTATCCGCATTAAACATTTCCAGCCACAAAATAAATAAATGTTCAACGGCAACCAAGATCGCCATAATCATTGCTGCAACGTGCATCCTAATCCCCTCCTTTTTTCGGTCCTTACTTGAATTGTACCAGTTACTGCGCCTAAACTGTAGAAATACAGACTTACTTGTCTTTATACGAGCTAATTCGTCACAAATCATGATTAAAACATGGTAAATCCGGGGTCAAAACCGCCACCGTTTTGACCCCGAGGTGCTTTTAAATGATAAAGCCCGGCTACGACCAAGCAGATAACTTGCTGGTTGCAACCGGACTTTATTCACATCTCATCACTAAATTAGCTTAATCTACACTTACATACCGGGCATCCAAACATCTTCGGGCTTGATGCCTTGTTCCTTCGCAAAAGCATTCCGTAAGGTGTCCATATCCATTAAATGATAAGTTTGTGGGTGTTGGGGATCATATGATTCAATTTGGGCCATCATACCACCATCTTCATGTTCGATGATATGGCAGTGATACATGTAAACTCCTGTCAGCTCAAATTTGACCTTGATCCGCACCGTTTCACCAGGGTTGACACCGACCGTATCCTTCAGCCCATGTTCATTAGGATAAACTGGACCATCATTCCGTGCCAAAACTCTAAACTGAGTCCCATGAACGTGGAATGGATGAACCATGCCGTTTTCAGTACTGTTGGTGTTGCGGATTTCCCAAATGGCGACATCCCCAACTTTTTGCCGAGCGTCGATGCGACTCATATCGAATTTCTTACCATCAAGCGCGACTTCATCATCCATCCCATCCATCGTGATTGTGCGAACAGGTAAGTCAGGTGTTGGTGTTTCATCAGGAATATCAACTAAATGTTCTGGTAGTTTGGTGTCATCCGGTACGAACGACTTGATTCGGAAGCGACATAGCGGCGTATCATCCGTCATCAGCGTGACTTCATCGCCCGGCTGATACTGACCGAAATCAACGACAATTTCGTCCCGTTCCGCACAGGTCATCATCACTTTGGTCATATAAACCGGTGCCGGCAAAATGCCACCATCGGAAGCGACTTGTGCAAATTCCAAATCGTCATTGAAGTGCAGACGCCATTCGCGCCGGTTCGATCCATCCAAGATTCGTAGCCGCACCCGCTGCGTCGTCACATCAAAATATGGGTTGACCGTCCCGTTAACTAACGCCGTATGCCCTTGAACGCCATCTGGATCGTAGTCCGCCCGGTAATCAAATTGGTTATCATCGTGAAATTCACGGTCTTGTAATACCAACGGAATATCATCCACACCATAATTACGTGGTAACGGTAACTGATCTTCAACGTCATCCTTAATAATCACCATCGTTGCTAGGCCTTTCCAGACCTGCGTCGCAGTCGATGGGCACGGATGAGCATGTAACCACGTAGTCGCAGCTGGTTGATGTACTTTAAAGTCAATGTGATTCGTTTCACCGGGATAGACCGGTGCGTGGCAGCCACCATCGGTAATGGGCCCTGGGACATTCAAGCCGTGCCAATGGAAAGTCGTCAATTCTGGGAGTTTATTTTCCAAGTCAATATGGGTCTGCTTACCATTACGAAAGACGATAGTTTGGCCTAGGAAGCCCGCATTATAGCCCCACGTTTTAGTCTTCTTACCAGGTAAAAACTGAGTTTCGCTTTCTTGTGCCGTGACGGTATAGTAATCATCCGTATCCGTCTGGCGGTCCGGCTTCAATAACGGTGGAATCGCTAACGGTTGTGGATCGACTTTCGGTGTAACTAGTGGAATATAGCCACCGTCATGTGTGTTGTAAGCAGGTTCATCAAAAAAATAATCAGTATAGACTTTTTTTGCCATGTTGACATCCCCTTAGATATTTAAAATAACATAGATTCAAAAAATGGTGGCGCTTTTATACGTCACCTTCAGTTTAGAATTATTTTAAAAAAGTGTCAAACGAATTTCAGCGCTCAATTGCTAATCATTAAGGTCATGCTGTCGTCCCTGATGACACTTAAAATAGCGCTTTGACCGTATTCGTGGCCGCATCGCCCAACCAAGCATTCGTCACCAAGTGATCGAAATAGCTCGTTTCAACAACGCCAGCCAAAGTTGCTAATTCAACATTCAGGTCCGTGAGCTTGGCATACGTTGGAAAATGACAATCGATCAATAAATTGCCGCTATCGGTTAACGTGAAGCCGTCCCGATTATTAGCAGTTCGAATGGTTGCCTGACCGCCAAGATCACTCACCGTCCGCATGACTAACGATAAGGCCGCTGGTAGCACTTCTAAGACTAGTGGCGTCTTGATATCAAATTGATCAACTAACCGGTCCTGCATCGTTAGTAACCAATATTCATCCGCCAAACTGGCAATAATCTTCTCATTAGCATGAATTCCACCGCCACTTTTGAGCGCGTTACCGTGATGATCTAACTGATCGCAGCCGTCAAAAGCAATATCGACGCGGTCACAATATGCAGTATCTACAACGGTATACCCGAGAACGGTCGCAAGTTGGCAGGTCGTCGGTGATGGGGTGACGACCGTAATATCATTCACATGATTGGCTGCCTCCTTGACCAGTTCACCAACCGTCGAGCCACCCCCAAAACCAACAACCATTTGCGGTTTTATTAACGTCAAGGCTTGTTGAACAATTGCCTGTTTAATCGTCATATCAATTTCCTTCCATCATCATAAGATATTCTCATCATAGCACGCGATAACCTATTTAACTAACTTTAATCGCGATCAAACCATGCGATTCTAGGTCAAATTTGAGTCTAGGATGGGGCTCCTATCTCAACAACGTTTTAAAATACAATTATTGATAGCGACCTTCGTTTTTGGGGGAAAGAGGGTTACAACAATGAAGAATAAGTACAGTGCTAAGTTAGGTTTAACCACATTAACCGTGATTTTTGGTCTTGGGCTGACACCAATTGCCAACGCAAAATCGATTGCGACACCATATTCACGGAGTCGCTGGCCACACGCTCAAGTGACCTACGTCATTCAAGCATCATCATACGAGCGGCACGTCTATCAAGCGGCCATCCAAGCCTGGAATGCGACTGGTCACTTTAAATTCGTACCGGGAACCACTGCTCATCATCAAATTACTTTGGGGACCAGTAATGCCACCAGTGGGCAGTATTATCGCTTAGCCGGTATTACTTTTTCGACCGGTTATACCAATGGTTATTACACAAAAGCGCAAGTGTACTTGTTAACACGTAATTTTGTACGCTACCACTATTCTTATACGGATCAAGTCCACGTGGCTGAACACGAGTTAGGACATACTATTGGTTTGGAACACAGCCGTGATCGCCACAGTGTCATGTTAGCTGATAATCGCTATAACGGTATTAGTGCAGCCGATAGCGCGGCGGTGCGTCTGCGTTACCGCTTACCTGTTGGCAGGCTTTAGGTAAAGCTATCCAACTAGGTCTGCCATTAATACCTTGGGTGCGGTGACCCCACTTTGATGTTTACAATCAATACCGCACCCAGGAAGGCCGCGATGATGAGTCGCGACCTTTTTTATGAGCACCGATGGCCGTAATCATCGTTGAAACATAACTTAAATTAGCACGCTAAAAATGATTGCAGACAAAAAGCACTTTGATACGGTCGATTCCTCGTATCAAAGTGCTGCGCTTAGCTGTGCAGTAAATAACCATAGCTTCCTAAAATAACTAGTACATACCCTGTAGCCGTGACTAATGCTAGCAACATGCCGCTTCCAGGTTGCCACCCGCGGCGATGACAAAAAGTCAAACAGCCACTGGTTAACAACATTAGCGCAAACGTTGCTGCGATGACTCCGAAGAACTGGCCCCATTGACCAAGCAAGGCACAGCCTACTCCCAAAATCGTCGCGATCACAATCACGAACCACCGTTGCCGGTTTGTTAATTGTCGGCGCATATTCATCCCACCATATAGTTAATGCAGTCAACGTTCTGCTTAGTAAAATTTTAACATTTTGGTAGAAGTTTGCCAAACAAGACAATTAACAACCGTCACTTTTTAGGCTTGTTGACGTTTTTTTACTGATTGATCGCTTAAGACGTCATCAAAGGCGTGGAATTTCTCGATAATCGTGTCCGCTGAATTACGGAACTTAGCTTGTTCATCAGCAGTCAGAGCAAGCGTCGTCACACTCTCGACCCCATCTTTGCCAATGATTGCTGGCTGACCAACATACGTCTCAAAGGTCTCACTATACGCAGAGACCGGGCATGCTAAGCGAGCATTTGCAAAGACTGCTTCACTTAATTTAACCGCGCAAGTGGCAATGGCAAAACTGGTATAACCCTTACCAGAATGAACCGCCCAGCCACCATGGCGTGCAGCTGCCTCAAGTGCATCTAAGTCCAAATGATACTTATCAACCAAGGATGTAATTGGAATACCATTAACCTGAACCGTTGACCACGCGCTGAATTGTGATTCGCCGTGTTCACCGTAAACATACCCGCTAATGTTTTTTGGATCACAGTCGAAGGCTTCTGCGACAACCTTTTGCATGCGCGCCGTATCCAAGAAAGTCCCAGTCCCAAAGACCTGTTGGCGTGATAATCCCGTTGCGCGTTGGAAATAGTGAGTAATTGCGTCGCACGGATTCATTGTATCGATGACCACGCCATTAAATTTGGTTGCTTTAACTTTCGGAGCGATATCTTGAACGATTTGCTTCGTATATTCAAATTCAGCCCATCGGTTACCGGAAGCATGGTCTAACGCGTGAATGTTGCCGCTAGTAACAAATAAAATATCCGTGTCGTCTAATTCATGATAGTCATTGATTTTAATAATCGTTCGACTATCTAAACGGGCTTGAGCGTCTTGTAAATCTAATTGCTCTGCGCGAGCTTTAGCCGCATTAGTATCAATCAAGACTAATTCATCCGCAATTCCTTTACAAACTAATGTATAAGCAATGGTCGCCCCAACGTGGCCGACCCCAATAATCGCATATTTTCGCATAAGCTGAACCCCCGTTTTAATTATTAAGACGTTATGTAATAATCTCATCGTCTTTTAATTTATGTGGTGATAACCTTACTGCTCTAGTTAGTAATGGTCAATTGCTGAAAGCGCCTCACCTTTCATATCATCATTTTCTTAAGCAATAGCACGCACTATAGTTACCAATTCCCCTAATTAGTTTAAGATAATTAATCACTTGCCCCCCATTGCCTAATTATTTTCATTACCGAACTAATCGCGACCACTCTTGGAAGTCACTTCCTACATTTCTGCCAATAAGCAACCTTGACCGGCTTTTGCTAAGAATTTACAAGGAGTCCACTCATGTTTTCAATAGTTTGCGTCACAAAATCTGACATCAACAGTTCCATAATGACACCAAAGCCCGTTTGTAAGTTTAATATTTAACCTAAACACAAAAAAAGAGTGCGTCGCTCAATAATCAATGTTATAATTTCTAACATCAAATGGTATGGATAGGGGTTGGGAGTATGAACGCTGCAAATTCAACGTTTTTAGTGTTATCTAGTATATTGGTATTATTCATGACGCCCGGATTAGCATTTTTCTACGGTGGCTTAGTTTCCAAACGGAATGTCGTTAACACCATGTTATCCGTCTTCATGATTTGTGGCTTAGCAATCTTGTTATGGCTCGCATTCGGTTATTCACTATCTTTTTCCGGTGATTTAGGTGGCTTTGTCGGTAATCTCAAAGCCACTTGGTTGCATGGTGTGGACTTGACCGCGCTTACCGCGACAAAGATTCCCAACGGTTTATATCTCATCTTTCAAATGATGTTTGCCATTATCACGCCAGCACTATTTGTTGGCGCGGTGGTCGGCCGTATCCGTTTTAAATTCTTATTAACCTTCATCATCTTCTGGTCACTCCTCATCTACTATCCAATGGTTCATATGGTTTGGGATAACGGTTTATTAGCTAAACTTGGCGTCATCGACTTCGCTGGTGGCACCGTCGTCCACATCAATGCCGGTATCACCGCTTTAGTCTTATCAGCCTTCTTAGGTGCCCGCCACAAGTATGGCAAGGATATGACCCAGCACTATAACATCTTATGGGTATTGCTGGGGACCGCTATTTTATGGATCGGCTGGTACGGTTTCAATGCCGGTTCGGCGCTTGCCATGAACGACATCGCCATCCAAGCCTTCTTAACCACGACCGTTGCCACCGCCACTTCCATGATGACGTGGATGGTCGTTGATATGCTAACCAAGGGCAAACCAACCCTAGTCGGTGTCTGCACCGGTACCCTTTGTGGTCTCGTTGCGATTACACCTGCTTGTGGCTACGTCACCATTTCTGGCGCCTTTTGGATTGGCCTTATCGCCACATTAACCAGTTACGGCTTCATTACGTTCATCAAACCACGCTTAGGTATCGATGATGCACTCGATGCCTTTGGATGCCACGGTGTTTCCGGCATGGTCGGCAGTATCATGACTGGGCTATTCGCTAGCAAAGCCGTTAATCGCACAATTTCTCTAAACGGTCTTTTCTATGGTGGCGGCTTTAAATTATTCGGATTACAACTATTAGCAACGATCTTTACCATTGGCTTTACTACCATCGTTTGCATCGTCATTATCGTACTATTGAAACGAGTCATCAGAATGCGCGTTGACGAGCGAGAGGAAGAACTCGGACTCGATCAAGGCGAACACGGCGAAGTCGCTGACTACACCGTTCAAATGAGTCACGACTTGACGAACATTCAACACCATAGCGATGAATTTCGTGGTCAGTTAGCGCAACTGCTAGATAAGCAACAACGATTCCGATAATCGGAATCATGGGCGTAATATGCACAGGTTTCAGTGCGTTCGAGAAAGCAGTCGCATGGCACATTTCTATCAATGCTCAGTATCACAAGCGGGCATAAATCAGACGGGAGAAGACTGAGGATTAGCCTAACTAGGGAATTAAACGACGAGTTTGGCGTCATAACGGCGCTAATCCGAGTTTTTTTCAGTGAGCTTATGCCCTGGATCTTTAAAACAAGCCTGATTTAACCAGACCCCCTTTCAGCAACATCAAGGATGCAAGAATATAAAAACGTGTCGCAAGAAATCATCTCAGATTTCTCGCAACACGTTTTTTGATTTGCTAATGTTTACTTGGCAGGTGCCGTGCGTCGATGTTTTAGTAACCGCCCGCCAGTAATGACCGTCGCAACTAAACAAATCCCTAACGAGACCACGAACGCAATGTGCATACCATCAATAAAGATCTCCGGGTGAGCTGGCAGGTATGACGTAACCTTATACCCCGCTGATTGACTCATTGCCGAATATAGTACGGTCGTGGCAACCGAAATTCCAACAATCATGCCTAATTCACGTGCCAACGCGTTAATCCCGCCAGCAACGCCCAAGTCTTTGACCGCCACTGAACTCATCACGATCGAATTATTGGGTGCCATGAAGATACCATTGCCAAATCCAACTAATCCGACGAATAATAAGAAGAACCAAAGTGGCGTTGCTAGCCCCACAACCATGTAACCCACTTGACTGATTGAAATCAGGACCAATCCCACGAACGTTAACAATTCTGGTCCGATCTTGTCAGAAATCGTCCCAGCAATCGGGGCGACCACCACTTGTACGATTGGGAATACCATCAAGGCGTAGCCCGCATAGTTTGCCGCTAGCCCCCGAGCATTTTCTAAATAAAACGGGGCAATCACGTTAAAGAAAAAGTTCGCAATAAAAATTAATAACGCACATAAGATACTAATGCTAAAACGGGCATTCTTAAATAATTGTAGCGCTAGCAGCGGATTTTCATGACGTAACTCGACGCGAACAAAAATAATCAGCGTCACAATTGCCACTGCAAACAAGGCTAAGATAACCGGCTGCAAGAACCCAATCTGTTGCCCGATAAACACACCTGCAAATAGTGCAACCATGAGTACGGCAAATAACCCCGCCCCGGTCTTATCCAATGGTTGTTGCGTCGTCGTGACGTCTTTTGGCAAAATCATTGCGCCTAAAATCATCGCCAAGATTCCCACCGGAACGTTGATCCAGAAAATATAGCCCCAGCTCAAATGAGCTAGGATCAAACCACCGATACCGGGGCCAGCAATACTCCCCAATGCAACGAATGAGCCAATCATACCTAGCGCCCGGCCCCGTTCCTTAAACGGGAAAACTTCGGTAATAATCCCGTTGTTCGTACTCATCGTCATTGCCGCTCCGACTGCTTGAATACTGCGTGCAATGAGTAGAAATGGCAACCCCACACTGAATCCTGACAATAACGAGCCAATAATGAATAGTAAGGACCCGATTTTAAACACCCGAATCTTACCGTAAATATCACCTAATTTACCAAATAATAACAATAACGCACAAATCACAATCAAATAAATTGAGACGACCCATTCTGCCTGATTCATTGGAATCGCTAAATCCTTACTCATTACTGGCAAGACAATGTTCACAATACTCCCATCTAACGTTGACATGAACGTAAATAAACATACCGCAACCAATATCCACCAGCGATGCTTTTGAATTTGTGGATCAGTCGCAAACGACATTGTTTTCATCCCTTAACTTCCCCTCCATTGCGCAACTGGCGGTCAAGCCAGTCTAATTGTGCTTGGGCTCGTACCCGTTGTAACTCATTGACCATCAACGCATCTTGAATATCAGCGGCAAGCATGTGGGTATTCGTCATCACCCGTTTGTGCTGCGCCGTTAAGCGTGCGACCTGTCCCTGTGCAAATTGCTGAAAATCCAACAAGATTACTTGCTGCTGATCACAACTTAATAAATGTAAAAAATTCAGCTTTATTTGAAACGTTAACTGCGTTTGCTTATTGAGCGCGACTGGCGTCATAACTAACTGCCAAAATTGCGTGCGACCAGCCGCTGTTATCGTGGCTAACTTTTGTGGCCGTTTATTAGTGGTCCGCTTAAACGCCAGTGTTAATTCTTCAGCCGCGGCTAACTTATCTAGCAACGGGTACAACGCACCAAAACTAATGGTTAATTCTGAACCAACTACGTTTACCAGCGCTTTACGCAACTGGTAGCCCGTCATCGGATGATCCATCAACTGTCCTAAAATAAACAATTCATACATTAAATTCACCAATCCTTCGCGCTGTTAAGTATATATATCTTTTAGATATATTGCAAGGTTCCAAACTGATTTTTTAATTATGCCCTTCCGTTACCGAATAACCCAGTTCACGTTTAATGCTAGATTAAAACGGCTAAACATCAGTGCTTCTCAAATCGATTTTTAGGCAAAAAAATAGCACCTCTCAGGACGACATCATCGTTCGAGGTGCTATCTCATTTAATCATCACTTATGTTTCGATTTTTTATCCTTAATAAAGAAGTACCCGAATACTAACATGACCCCAATAGCCGGTACATCTAACGCATTAAAGGGGTTCTGAAATTGCGGTGCGGCCAAAATCACCAATATTGCGACAAAACATAGCCCAATTAACCACCACCCGTATTTTTGAAAGAAACGGATAAAGGTACTGTCTGGAAATTTGAATTTGATATATTGTAATACCAATATTAATAGCACATAGGCGACAACATTTAAGAATAGTGGCGTATCCATGATATGACCCCCTTTATGCTCTAGTATTAAGATAACCCACCAAATGGTATTCCAGGCGGAAAATAATCTAATGCTTATAACGAATATAACTAGATTGCTGAAGCATTACAAAAAATCAAGCTTAATTTAACCCGAAACCAACTCATAAATTGTGCATTGAAGTTTAGACATTTTCCTTTCAAATCGGTAGTACGGTCAGCCCAAGCTCGTCCCCTCGAATAAAAGCATCAGCGGCCCCCAGTCCGAATAATGTGCGACGTTGTATTGTACTTTATTCCAACCAAAGCCGTCTTGAATGCACACAAAAAATGGGTGATTGCCATCGCAATCACCCATCGATATTAATGTTAATTTAATGCAACCACTAACCAGCCGCCGTCACTTACTATTGAATAAGACTGACTGACTTTTAATATAATGATTGACTGGATGTAACAGTACTGTCGGATTCTCAATCGCCGAAGTAACCGAGTGACCTGAAACATTCACTAACGCAAAGAAGACGAACAGGACAATTGCCACTAACATGACGAGCTTGGTGGCAATCGTCATCTTTTCTGGCAAGATTTGCTTGTATAGCGTCCGATGAACTTGACGGCTAACTGCCTGCTTACTCTTATCGCTATCCTTAGCCTTTTCTTCGACTAATTGTCGTTCATAAGCGACAATGTCAAAGTCCGCTTGTTCCTTCTTCTTACCGACCTGATACTTCTTACGATAAGCCGCCGTTTGCGCTTTGAAATCCTTAGAAAATTTCCGGTAATGATCAACAGTTTCCTTGGTCTCGCCGACTTCTAAAAGATCCCCAAAGTGCATCCAAGCGACCCGGTCACAAAGCAATTCTACTTGCCGTAAATTATGGCTGACAAAGATAATGGTCTTCCCTTGCTTCTTGAATTCCATAATCTTATCCACACATTTTTGATAGAAGGTGTCATCACCAACCGATAGTGCTTCATCAATAATCATGATGTCGGGATTGATATGCACCGCAATCGCAAATCCCAATCGTGACCGCATCCCGGTCGAATAGTCCTTAACTGGTTGACCAATAAAATCACCAATATCCGCGAAATCAACAATATCATCACGAACCGCTTGGATCTCTTTAATACTCAACCCTTGCATGAGTCCTTTCAACCGAATGTTTTCATCACCGGTCAAATTCCACTTTAAGCCGGCTCCGATTGAAATAATGGACGTATCACCGTGCACATCCACTGTCCCAGTCGTTTGAGGAATGATTCCCGAAATGATATTCGAAATCGTTGACTTACCAGAACCGTTGATTCCGATAATACCCAACGCTTCACCTGGTTTAACGTTTAAGCTGACCCCTTTTAGCGACCAAAACCGCGGGACATCAACATTACCAATGTTAAAAAAGTGTTTTAACTTATCGTTGTTACTACGATATAAATCATATTCTTTAGTGACATTATGCAATTCAACCTTATATTGATTTTCCATCAGTTCCGCCTCCTAAATCAAATCCACAAAGTTCGAACGGAACTTGTTATAGAGATACGTTCCAGTCAGAATCACAACGAGATTGAAGAGCCAAAAGACAATCGTCAACGTGATATTAGGCTGTTGCCAGATCCAACCACGATTAAGCAACGATTCCCGCATTCCGTTGAGCACGTAGTAGAACGGATTTAGTTCTAGTAGGCGCACAAAAACTGCGGGGAAGTTAGACGTTGTAAAGTTAAATAGCACCCCACTCATATAGAACAGCATCCGCAATACGGATTGAAGCGTGATATGCCAGTCACGAATCAGAACACTGACCGTGGCATTAAAAATCCCAAGTGAATACATTAATACGATCATACAACCAAAGTAGTAGATAAATTGAATCCAAGAAACTGAGGGCCAAATGCCATTAACGAACATCAGGAAGATTCCAAAAGCAATCATCGTCCAGAAACTATATAAGTTACCATAAATTTTAATTGACGGTAATACGTTGACTGGGAATTTCATCTTTGAAACTAACCCAACCTGACGATAAATGCTAGAAGACGCGTCCAGCGTCGTTTTGTTCATGTATAACCATGGTGCAATCCCGACAACCATCCATGGTAAATACGGGATTCCTGGCATCGGATCGCCACGTTTTAACGCGACCCCGAATACTAAGTAATAAATTCCGATTTGAATCAGTGGGTTTAAAAATTCCCACGCTAACCCAAGGTAATGGCTTTGGTATGTGGCCCGATCATCATACTTCGCCATTCGCCGAATAATCTTGAAATTGGCGAACTGATCGCCAATCGTCTTAAACATCGTAAACATAGTGCACTCCTTAAATGTATGTCGCAACACGATCAAGCGCCTCTTGAAAGGTCATGACAGATTTACGGTCAAGATAAACCGCAGACTACATTATAACGATAAACCTCGTTAATAGCACCGAAAATAACATTTTTTATTAAATATTTACCTATTATCAATAGATACTTATTGACCGATACTCCTATTTCACAAGCAAAGAAAGCCCTTACATACGTTGTGTTTTAAAAAAACCGTATGCGTTTATTTTGGCAATCATCATTTGAATATCGAATTGCACTTTAAGATCACTAGCCGTGAACGCATCATCGGAACACTATTTTTTACGTAGCGATGACCAGCACCGTGTTGTGTTGCACACATACCAAACAGCCGCACTCAATGCCGGTGACAGCGTCCGGGTGCAAGCGAAAACGGTTTTAAATTTGCAGAACAAGGCCCTTCTAATGAGATGAGCGACCTGAATAGCACGTGAGCATCCGTTTACTTACCTAGTCATAACACACTTACCAAACCAGCTGAATAATGACTTATAATGGCGTCTTCACCTCAAAAAGTGCTATGATGAGGGAACATTAACTAAGGGGGTTAGACACGATGAGTTCAATTATTGAGAATTTACAATTAGCCGCACAACAGGTTCACCTCATCAACCTATATCAAGCCAATAGCGAAGTGGTTTACACCGGCTACATCGACCGTCTGGCACCTGATGGCGTTGTCGTGAATACTTACGATGATGCTGGGCTCCAGGACGGCGCCGTCTTCATGCGCTACGACGTCATTGATGAAGTTGAAATGATGAGTGAAGACCTTGATAACATGGCCTTTCGCCTTGAAAATGCAACTACTGAAGGTTTGAACAGTGTGCCACAACCAACCGTAGCTTTAGACGATCAACGGCCAGTCCTAACACAGTTAGTCACCCAAGCCCAAACCGATCATCAAGTTGTGCTACTAGTCCTCGAAGACAACGAAAATTATTTAGAAGGTCAGGTCCAACAAGTCACTGACCAAACGATTACCTTTAAAACTTTTGACAAATTTAACTTTAAAAACAACGGGCAACAGGAAATTCCATTGGCTGCTATTCAGATCTTAGAGTTCTGCGGCAATGAGCTCTTATTGGAAAGCGCCTTTGTCAAGACCATCCATACGCATCGAGCAACCATCAAAGTTAGCGAGTTTGACGACGTTGATCATACTTTAAACAACGCCTTAAATGAGCACCAACTGATTGCAATTCGGTCAGCGGACGGGTCTGACATGTTCTTTGTTGGCTTCATTAACGCATTGAACGCTGATAGTGTCCTGCTCAATCTGATCGATATGACGGGCCAATTTGGGGGCTACACTCTTTGTCGCCGTTCACTAATTGAATCGGTGACAACCCAGTCCGACTATTTACAAACGATGCGTGGCTTTATTGAATTAAATCGCCAGTATGAGTTAAATGTTCAACCCGTCTTAAACGACGAACGGTTATTTGACGCCACAACTGATCTTTTTGATTCAATTTTGCGACAAGCCGCAACTTTCAATAACCTCGTTCACATCACGACAGAAAACCCCATGTTGCCAGCAATGACTGGCTATCCGGGAACGTTAACGAACGGGCACTTCATCTTCTATAACGTGGATGATGATAATCAAATTAATCATGTTGGCACGATGATCGAACTCGATCAGGTCGTTGAATTATCCTTTGGGTACATGGACGCGTACCTGTTAGAGAAGCGGTTAAAGAGCACCGGTAATTTATAATAATTCAATACCTCGAATCAAAATAACGCAACTGGCATGTGAATGCCAGTTGCGTTATTTTGATACCGTTATTACAGCTCAATATTTCCGAGCAATCAAGAACGAGTTGCGCCCCCGTTGCATGAATTATGCTCAGTAAGTGATTGGCTATCATCATTAATGCTAAGAGGTCATCCTAACGATCGAATAAGTGCAGTTTTGCAATTCGCTGACAGGCTTCCGTGAAGCGGGGTTCATCAATCAAGAGTCCAACGCGCACATAGCCTTCGCCACCCGCACCAAAGCCGTTGCCTGGCGCCACCGCAACCGCCGCTTTATCCAACAGCAAATCGGCAAATGCTTCACTGGTATACCCTTCAGGGACTGGCATCCAAGCGTAAAATGAGCCCCCTGATGGGTAGGGCTCCCACCCAATCTTGCGGGCTGCCGTAAAGAACTGATTACGGCGTCGTTCATACAGTCTAACCAGTTCGTGGACCGTCTGTTGGTCACTGTTCAAGGCTGCAATCGCTGCATCTTGAATGGCCGGAAAGACGCTGACAAACAGATGATCCTGAATCAAATTTAAGGCTTCAATCATGTCAGCATTACCAGCGGCAAAACCAACGCGCCAACCTGCCATGTTAAAGGACTTAGATAACGTGTACATCTCAATTCCAACGTCTTTAGCCCCCGATGTCTGTAGGAAGCTCACTGGTCGCTGACCATCGAACCCAATTGCACCATAAGCAAAGTCATGAACGATACCAATCTGATGTTCATTTGCAAAATCCACCGTGTCTTGAAAAAACTGCGACGTTGCAACAGCACCAGTGGGATTATTCGGGTAATTCAGGTACAACAGCTTGGCCGCCGCAGCCACTTGTGGATCAACCTGCTGATAATCCGGTAAGAAATGATTGTCCGCTGTTAACCGTAGTAAAGCCAACTTCACCTGTGCCAACGTAATACCAGATAAATAGTCTGGGTAACCGGGGTCAGGTAAGATCATTGTATCGCCCGGATTTAGTAAGGCAAAGGGTAACTCGACCAACCCAATCTTACTGCCACCCAATACGGCAATCTCAGTCTCCGGGTCTAATTTCACACCGTACTCGCGTTCGTAAAAATCAGCCGCGGCTTGTTTGAATCGCGGCAAACCTCGAAACAACGAATACTTGTGATCCGCGGGATTGGCAGTTGCAGTCTGCATTGCTTTAACAACAAACTCAGGGGTGGGTTGGTCAGGATTGCCTTGACCTAAATTAATCACATCCGCACCGGCCGCCGCTTTGGCATTGACCTTTTTGACCAGATTCGCAAAGAACTGTTTTGGTAATTGCTGCAAAATTTTGGACTCTTCAAATTTCAAAATTAGTGCTTCCCTTCTGTCAATGGTTGTCAGTACTAATTTACAATCAACCATAATCTCAAGCCTAATTATGAGTTTTCAATTAGAATATGTCAATTTTTTAATTGTTTTTCGATTAATCACTGAATTAAGCCAAAACTACCAAAAATACGTCTCAATTTTACTTTTCAAAGTAAACCTGGTCATGCAACCGACACCGCGGGTTAAATGGCCGGTGACAGTGCGGGCATTGCCCCTCATGATACCGATCAACCGGCATTCGATAACGACAAGCACCACACATCACGGCTAAATCCGTCGGAGCGCTGGCCACAAAAGTATGCTGGCACAACGTATCATGGCACCGGTAACACGCGTAATAGCTTTGACATCGCCGACACCACAATGCCGCAATATCAGTTTCAAGGTGATAATGTTGGCACCGACCGGCAGCGTCTAAACCGATGCCGTAAATCACTGGTACCCACTCAGTCATACTGGTAACCCTACCCTGATCACTTCACCACTCGTAAATGTCCGCCGCTCCCCGGTCAACATGCGGACCACTAAGCCACCATGTTCATCGATATCTTCAGCCACCCCATTCACCACGGAATCGCCCACTTGAAGTGTCACTTGTTGACCCAACACTAATGATTTAGCCCGATATGCTGGCAAAAAGTCGGCCGTAGCGTAGCGTTTTGATAGCGCTACTAGTGCTGATAATAAGGCCGCTGCTAACCGATTGCGATCCACTGACATGCTCGGGTCGACCGCTTGGGCACGGGCTTGCAATTCCCGTGGAAAATCGGTGGTCGTTAAATTGAGCCCCACACCGACAATAAAGGCCGCTGCGGAAGTCGATTCTAATTCCAAACTTGCTTCCGTGATAATGCCCCCGACCTTATACTGATCAAGATAAATATCATTGACCCATTTCAACCCAAAGTTCTTATTAGGATAAAATTGCTGTAAAACATTCAAGACACTCACCGCGACACCAGTTGTCAGTAAACCCACATTGACCAATGCATTCGTGGGATTAGGAACAACCAAGCTAAAATACAGTCCAGTTTTGGCCGGTGAATAGAAGTCCCGGCCCAAACGGCCATAGCCAGCCGTCTGTTCGTCCGCGAAGAAGGCGGCAAACTGTGGCTGATGATGACTTAAAAAGCTCTTAGCTAGAATCTGAGTGGACGGCGTCTGGGCGACCACTTCAAGGGGCCCCGTAAATTGACGTTGCCCATAGATTTGAATGGCTTTGGCATCCAAATTACGACTTCCCAGATAACAGTAGCCCCGGTTTTTACGACTCTCAATCTGGTGTCCTTGCTTTCTCAAAGCATTGATTGCCTTCCAAATGCTCTCACGACTACAGCCAACTGATTGGGCAAGCTGGTCCCCCGATTGCCACTCACCATGATGACGCAATAAAATTGTTAAGACTTGTTCTTTAGTTGTCATTATGACCTCCTGACCTGCCAATCACATTAGCTATTTACTAAGCTGGCAATCCAAAATCAACGATGGCCCGCACACGCCGGGCAATAAATACGGCCAAAGTCCCTTTAATGATGTCACCAGGAAGAAAGGCCACGTTCGACAGCAAGGCGGCCGTCAAAGTCATATGAGACTGAACAGCTAGCCAACTAGCACCGATTACATCAACAAATAAGATACCAGCCAACCAGACAATGCCAACTTCTAGCCACCAATAACCACTTGTCATCGCCCGGGTTATTTTGATCAACGTTCCAATCAGCATTGGTGCCAGCAACCAAGCAACGAGATAGCCACCCGTTGGCCCGAGAAAAATCGCGGCACCCCCACGCCCCCCAGATAATAGGGGTAGTCCCAGTGCCACTAATCCTAAGAACAATCCAACTGCGATCGTCCCATATTTGCGGCCAAGTAACTCGGCGGCTAAAAAGATGCCCATATTCTGCAACACAATCGGGACGGGAATAAAGCCCACTGGAATTCCCGGAAAGAAACCTAATACAATAATCAAAGCGGTCACCATCGCCGTCTGGGTCAGGTGTTTAATCGTCTGTCGATTCGTCATCATCGCACCCCTGTTAATCAATTTAAACGCTATTATAAAACAACAGTAACCCAATATCAATATCATGGGTTACTGTTTAGAAAATAAAAAATCCCATGACCCTTGTTACTGATCATGGGATGATTGCACTATTCTTTTGGAATACGCTTTTCAACGTGATATTGACGTGCTTCTGGTCTTGGCGTATCGGCTGTCAGTAAGTCATCCGCGTAAAAAACCGAATAACCGTGATCCTGTTCTAGCGGCCGCGCAATCATGAGTCCGCGCTTACGTCCGTGACGCGCATTATAAATATCCGCACTACGGAGCGCTTCATTGTAGTCATGCGATTCTGAAATTGCGTCACCAGGATTAAATAAGACATTTTCATCCATTTGCCATCAGCTCCTTGTCCTCTTAATAACTTAATTATACACGCTGATACCGTCATAACGAAAGTTTAAAGATTGATATCAACATTATAGGTTAGTTTCGAGAGCGTTAAACCTTTGGTGACTAATTGACCAATCAAAGCTTGGGCTTTATCACGCATCTTTGCGACCATCACTTTATCTTGTTCAGTCAAGAAAGCCGTTAACTCGTCACCAGATAACTTCGCCGCTTGTTCATCGGTCGCAGCCACAAATTGACCCAGTTCGATTCGACATTCTTTCAAATAATCAATATCATCCTGAACGAAATCAGCATAGTGTGATTCAACAATCATTGATAGTGTCCGGTAGAGCCAGTAAGCACTATTCATATCATGTTTTAGTGGTGTGTTCGCAAAACTAGGATCAGTTTCAGAAACGTTCGCATGGAATGGGAGGTATGGCGCAAAAGCTGGTACCCCAAATGTCATCCACATAATCGCGCTTTGTTCTGCTGGTACGTCATTCCGCACTTGCATAACGTGTGAATTCTGCGTCCGATTCATTGAAATTGGCCGAAACTTTTTAGCTTCTGGTGTATTCAAGAAGGGATCGTACTTCGTTTCGTTATAATGAGAACCCAGTACAAATTCAACGTCGGCAACTGAAATCTTCTTGGCTGCGTGACAAATGAACGGTAGCTCACTCGACTGTGGATCTTGTTCGATCTCTGGATTGAAATAACGTTGGCCGTACCAGACCCGGGGAGTATTATAATGCCGGTCTTTTTCATTATCAGTACCGAAGATATGACGGAAGTTAAAACCTTCCTTGTCAGGGTTCAAATGGTGTTCCGCAACAAATTCTTGAATACCATCAGACCACATAAAGTTATCGGGATCATCAAAATCAACCCATTGAATCGCAACTTGGTTGGCAGCCACCGCGTAAGCATCATCCGGAATCCGTTGTGCAACCCAGTGGTGACCAGTGACGATCTCCATGTACCACACATCATCTTTATCATTGAACAAAACACCGTTACCTTCTGGCGAACCATATTTAGCGATCAACTGGCCCAAGTATTTAACCCCACCACGGGCAGAATCAATGAACGGCGTGAGCATGGTTGGCAATGAATCTTCTGCGAGCCCATTCGGCACGAAGGGATCAAAAGTCAGCGTATGTTCATTACCATAAACACTTTCAGTTGAAGAAACACCAACGTTTTTTTCGTTAAAGCCATTTTCTTCAAAAACACCCTTTTCAGCGACTTCAATGTTTGGTACAGCTTGGTAACGGTAGCCATCCGCTGGAAGTGGTGCGGTAAAGCCATTCTTCCCAGAAGTTAACGTTTCGTTGCGACCATGAACGGCGGGATGGACGATAAATTTTTGCGGTGTAATCGGCATAAACGTATCATCATTGCGGGCAATCATCGTTGAACCATCAACGGTCGCCTTCTTCCCAACTAAAATTGTGGTACAAGCTTGTTCGTACATGCAAGCATCTCCTGTCTTTAATTTCCGTGATCATTATTAATGATACACGCTCTAATTTAAAAAGCCACCATTGCGAAAGCGCTGACAGATAATTCTTACGCAATTTTAATTGCCGATAAATTTATCAATAGTCATAAATCTTTTCGTAATCTAATCAATAATTCTTAAATTTGAAAAATCATCGTCACATTTTCTTCACAATTCGTTGTTAATATGTATCTATAGCAATTAAGGATCCCCCTCCAAGATTGCTACTATAATAATTAACATTCTTTTCATTTACTCCTCCAAAGTAATGAAATCCGTCAAAGCGTAACAACTTTGACAGCTTGATGAGCGGCATGTGAACGTCCCCCCGCTTATATGAATAAACGCTCATCAAGTTATCAGCATATGATTCCCCGTCATATGCTGACCTACTCCTTTTGACCTTCGTATTCCCGTACGAAGGTTTTTTTGTCGGCTTAAATACTTCAAGCGCTCCTTTAACTCCGTATTACTGAACCGCCCTCTAAAACGAGCTTATCCAAATAGTTACTGAGCGATATGCAGCATGAATTCACCATTTATCGCCATACTTTATCAACAATCCAAAACTCACCCACTATTTTATAACGGCCCTATCAATCTAACCAAAAACAGCATATAATTTAATTATTATCACATTAAAGGTGGGTCATCTATGCAAGAGGGATACTTAGATCAGCGCTTAATCGGTCAGCGCTTAATTATCAAACCGACCGATCTAACTGACGGCGTCGCATTCTATGGCATCTTGTACCATTTGCACGCCGCAACACCATTGCACACCGGCGATACCGTTGAAATCACGGCCGTCAGTGCTCATGGTCTAACGGTAACGATTATCGCACCACAACAATAGGGGGAAATTATTATGGTAGGTATCATCGTTGCAATTATTGTCATTCTACTGGTCGTTTTAGTCCTAATCGCTTCCATCCGCATCATCACCCAACCGAACCAAGGTGTCGTCTTAACATTTGGAAAGTTCGAGCGCGTCATTAGTTCCGGCTTTCACTTTATTAAACCGTTCATCTCACGTGTCATCACCGTTAACACGGCTCAGACACCCGTTGATCTTAATCAACAAGTCGTTATCACCAAAGATAACGCTGAAATCTCAGTTAAGATTTCGCTTAAGTACCACGTCACTAATATTGAAGACTTCGTTTTTAAAAACGAAGACTCCGTTCGTAGTATGATTCAAGATACCCGCGCGGCACTACGTGGTATCATTGGGAACAAAGAATTAAACGAAGTCCTGAATGGGACGCAAGAAATCAATGCCGCCCTCTTCAAGGAGATCTCCTCCGTTACGGCGGGCTACGGTTTAAACGTTGACCGGGTCAATATTGATTCCGTTAACCCTTCGGCAGATATTCAGGCTTCCATGAATAAACTCCTGCAAGCTACGCGGGAACGGGATGCCACCATCGCAACTGCTGAAGGTAAGAGTAAGTCAATCACACTGGAAAATGAAGCCAATAACCGGGCCTTATTAGCCACCAATAAAGCCCAAAACGAAGCTTTAGTGAATAGTGCAAAGGCGAAAGCAACAGCCGTTCAAACTGAAGCAGATGCTGATGCTTACCGTACGCGGATCTTAAACGAAGCCTTGGCACAATCATCCGAAAACTACTTTATCTTCCAAAACACGGAAGCTGTCAAAGCCTTAGCGGACGGCAATGCCAACACCGTTGTTTTACCAAACCAAACGTTAGATAGCTTGGGCTTAATCCCAGCACTCACCAAGGTCAGCAAATTAACAACTAAGTAGCTTTTAATCAGGACAAACAATGCACAGCCTGCAGGTTGACGAACGCCACCTGCAGGCTTTTTTCTGATCAATCTAAGACCTAATCAATTTTGTAAACCTTTCCGTTAGGTTTAAGCGTGCAACTAGGTTAGAATTAGATTGTGCAAAACCATACTTAGAGGTGTTAATAT
Organism: Lactiplantibacillus sp. C232; assembly: GCF_023806725.1. Classification (NCBI taxonomy): domain Bacteria; kingdom Bacillati; phylum Bacillota; class Bacilli; order Lactobacillales; family Lactobacillaceae; genus Lactiplantibacillus; species Lactiplantibacillus sp. C232. Next base: position 1,671 of record NZ_JAMSKZ010000005.1, on the reverse strand, counting down.
TGAAACAACCTTGGCAAACAGCTTGGCCGGAACGAATTAGTTATGGGCTCAGTGATGCCGCGGATAACTTAGTCTTTCAGATGATGACCACATACTTATTATTCTTCTATACCGATGTTTACGGCCTATCCACGAGTGCAGCGGCGATTTTATTTGTCGTTGCGCGCTTAGCCGATGTCGTTGAAAGTCTGATTATCGGCGTCATGATTGACCATACCCATTCGCGCTTCGGTAAAAGCCGCCCGTTTTTCTTATGGTACGCGTTACCCTACGTCTTGTTCGCCGTTTTGACCTTTGTGACCCCGAATTTCGGAGCAACTGGTAAACTCGTCTGGGCTTATGTGACCTATTTAGGGTTAGGATTCTTCTATACCGCCGTCAACCTACCAATCACATCGATTTTACCAGCACTCTCCCAGAATGAACGTGAATTAACCTTACTAGGCGTGATTCGTCAATTCTTCGGTAGTAGCGTTCAAATTATCGTCGCTGTCTTCACCTTGCCACTAGTTGCTTTATTTGGTCAGGGTGATCAGCAACGAGGGTTTTTACTGACAATCGTTCTATTTGGCATTATTTCGTTGGTACTGATCCTCAACACCTTCTTCCAAGTCAAGGAACGCTTTAGTCAACCTGAGCGTCCGCACCAATCACTCAGTGCGGTGTGGGGCATGCTCAAGCAAAACCAGCCATGGTTTATTTTATCCAGCGTGATTTTACTGTATTGGCTAACAACCGCCATCAAGAATCAAACGACCATCTACTACTTTAAATATTTGATTCAGCGTGAGGACTTAGTGCCAGTCGTTAACGGCTTTACGTTTGCGTCACTGATTGGTGTCATTTTGATTGTCCGCTTAGCCAACCACCACGGGAAAAAGAATACCATGTTGGCGGGTATCGCAATCGCCGCTGTGGGACAACTGATCCTCGGTCTCGGGACAGCCATCAATCAACTGGCCTTCGTCTTCGGTGGTACGTTGATCAACGCTGTCGGTAACGGTCTCATCATTGGTTTGGTCTCAATTATGATTGCTGATACGATCCGTTATGGCACGGCGCTTGGCATTCAAGCTGAAGGTATTTTAGCCTCTACTGATGACTTCGGCGTCAATGTCGGCTTAGGACTTGGTGGCCTAGTCACCGCCGGACTCTTTCATCTAAGTGGCTACACCGCCAATCATGCGCAAAATATCGCCACTCAGCATATGATTACCCTGAACTATGCGTGGTTACCATTATTACTTTACGTGGTGATGTTTATCGTATTAATTTTTTACAATGAGCAGCAATTGCAAGACGCGATTAATGTTTAGTTATCCGTTCTTAACACCAAAATGAGGTCAGTGACCCTCGGCATGCGAGAATCACTGACCTCATTTTTTCCTTCATTCAATTGGATACCAACAGCATCCCATTAAGTTACGATTATTTTAACAAACCGCAAAATTAAAAATCACGCTATAATCGGTTCCCCGATAATAGCAACCAGAAAAGGGCACACTAACACTGGCACTCCCAGGTGGTAAGTCAGTCCCAAGTTCCCCAAAAAAGGGGTCTCTGTCAACCGGTGTTGATGAAGTTATATTTAGAATCCAATTCATTTACGAATTGGGTTCTTTTTTTCGATTTTGATTTTGAACTCAATTTGAATTCGATAAATAAAGTTTT
>NZ_JAMSKZ010000059.1:0-304 GCF_023806725.1 Lactiplantibacillus sp. C232 | reverse complement strand
CCATCACGCATCAACCTTTCACTATTTGATTACAATAACAAGCATACACGCAAACCTAATACTTGAAAATTACTACTTATTCATACTAGTATACATATAGTGCATACTAGTAACGGAGGTTCCTGATGATTGAAAATTATTTATTAGAAGAGCTGATCACATTCGCCCACGAGCACACGCTGGCTAAGACCGCGGCCGCATTAAACGTGACGCAACCAACTATCACTCGCGGCATGCATAAATTGGAAACAATGCTCGCTGTTCGCTTATTTGATCGTCAACCCAATCGAATTACACTTACGCC
>NZ_JAMSKZ010000058.1:0-305 GCF_023806725.1 Lactiplantibacillus sp. C232 | reverse complement strand
CGGGCTATTGCATAGCGAGCGCATTTCATGCAGAACTCTACCCGAGCAGGGCAAGCTGATGTCAGCTTAACCACAAAAAAAAGATGACCATAATACAGTCAGCTTTAAATTCAGATTCAGGCATTTTTCCAAAATAAATCATACGATACTTGCTCAGTTTCTTCTTCAGTATATTTAGACTTGACTACAAAGTCATTACGAATATAAAATTTCATTGCCTTATCGTTTTTTTCATAAACAGACAAAGTCAATTCGTTTTTTTCTTTTTTGGCCTCGTTTAATAATCCTCTACCTATCCCTTTGTT
>NZ_JAMSKZ010000057.1:0-310 GCF_023806725.1 Lactiplantibacillus sp. C232 | reverse complement strand
TGTCTTATCAACGGTTCCAGCAGCTAAACAACAAAGCCAGATCACTAATGACGTCAAATATGACTTTACCAACTCTGAAGATGAACGCATTCAGGTCTTTCGTTACACCGCGACGGTCGAGAAAACCGGAGGGCACTACAAGATTGTTAAAATCACGCCGGCCCAAAAAATTCGGTCGTACACTAAATCCGATGATTCTGATGATTAATGAAGGAGAATTTAACTTATGAAATAATGTCCCAACTGCGGCACTGAGATTGCTGCCAATGCAAAGTTCTGTACCCACTGTGGTTACGATCTAACCAAAGCG
>NZ_JAMSKZ010000056.1:0-318 GCF_023806725.1 Lactiplantibacillus sp. C232 | reverse complement strand
AAATCAAGTAAGCACTGTTTAATGCATTCCCTACTGAATAATCAGGTGGTAATGACAAGCCTTCATTCTTCTTCATATCCTCAATATTGTTATTAACCATCGTAACTAACTCATTACTCATGCTTATTCCTCCTCTGACACCCAGTGATAGCCTAGGCGCTCCATCATGGTAGCTGTATCGACATGTACCAGTAACTCGTCCCACATTCTGGCTTCACCAAATACATCAATTAGCCATTGCCAATTCGGTTCAGTGCCTTGATCCGGATACGGAATGTCAACATTCGTTGACCCGAAAGTGACGATACATAACCCACT
>NZ_JAMSKZ010000055.1:0-322 GCF_023806725.1 Lactiplantibacillus sp. C232 | reverse complement strand
TCGCAATTTCGAGGTGGTGACGAAAAACTTCGTCCAAATCTTGCTTTTGGGCTAGTGCAGCGATAATTTCTGTGGTAAGTTCATTCATGGGGAATGCCTCCTGTGATGTTTTCTGTGATTACTAAATATCATAAGGGAAGGCATTCCCTATTTCTATACAATTCAGAAATCTTTTATGCATTTACACAAGATATTTTACGCTCTCATCATAATTTGGATAATAGTATGTTCCATTTGAAAGCTAAGCCTTATAATTAGCATAGGGTTAATAGCTCTAATCAAAATACCCACAAAAGGCCTGCTCAACTAACAATTGAGTAGG
>NZ_JAMSKZ010000054.1:0-339 GCF_023806725.1 Lactiplantibacillus sp. C232 | reverse complement strand
TTACCACAAACCCATCTTTTAGGAGCTGATCTTTTGTCTAGTATAACCTATTCCGAACGAATTAAAATCGAAACCTTTTGTGAACTAGGGCTGTCCAATATCCAAATGGGCGTTCGGATTAATTTTAAAATCTACCATAAGTCTACCGATTTTTTAATATTATTTTATTCATCAATTTCCGGCGCCGACCCAAGCTCTGCCTGAATCATCCAGATTTTCTTCTCAATTGCGGTTTTGAGACCAATGAAAATATCTTGGGTACTGAAGTCTTTTTCAACATCGGATACTTCAATGCCGTGTTGGTAAAGGTCTTCCAAGTAACGATAGCCATCAACTAAG
>NZ_JAMSKZ010000053.1:0-383 GCF_023806725.1 Lactiplantibacillus sp. C232 | reverse complement strand
AAATTCTAAAGCGACAAATCGTCCGGTAGGACGGAATTTGGTCGGCAATTAACCACCCAGCTGGCTTGTTTTCACGGGCAAACCGTTCAATTTTACGACTGCTGAAAATGCCATAGCTGTACGCTAAAAGGACCAGTTTTAACATGGCACCGAGGTTATATTCCCGCGGACGGCCAAACTGGTAATCATATTTTAGTTTTAAACTCTCAACAAGCTGGTTGATGTAACGAGCAGAATGATGATCTTCTGGTTGGTAATCCAAGGCAATACTCAAAGTGGTTTGATTCATGTTATAATAATCTTGCATATTAGGAATGTCCTTTCGAGGATAATTTCGTAGAGTATCGGGTGCGACCGATGCTCTTTTTTTATTTTCTATTATA
>NZ_JAMSKZ010000052.1:0-383 GCF_023806725.1 Lactiplantibacillus sp. C232 | reverse complement strand
GCGATTAATGAGTTTAGCGATAATTAAACTTCAATAAAAAACTCAAAAAACGCGGTGTTCTCGGTTTCATTATGAAAAAATATATTTGATATTATCTAGTTTTCAAAGAACAAGTTTCAATGACGACTAACGTCGTCAATGGAGAATAGCGGGATCGAACCGCTGACCCCCTGCTTGCAAAGCAGGTGCTCTCCCAGCTGAGCTAATTCCCCATGAGGTATTCAACTTATGGAACCAACTGGTTCGGTTCCAATGGGCCTAAATGGACTTGAACCATCGACCTCACGCTTATCAGGCGTGCGCTCTAAACCAGCTGAGCTATAGGCCCAAAAAACGCTTATTAAATTGAGAGTTAGACCTCTCAAAACTAAACAAAGTTTCGA
>NZ_JAMSKZ010000051.1:0-392 GCF_023806725.1 Lactiplantibacillus sp. C232 | reverse complement strand
TTTCATTAAGGACCACTAAGTGATCCTCAACCTTGCTAATCATGATATCCAATAGTTCGGGAGTCAGCTCTGATCCTGCCGGAATTTCACCGACAATTTTAGCTTCATGAAGCTCGCCTAACAGGTCAACGAGTTTTTCGCGATTCATCTTGTCAAATCGTATCGTATTCTTCTTCCAAACAAAGCTATACTTGTTGGCGTCGGCTAGGATCTTAGTTCCATCAATAAATGAAACATCATCAATCATGCCATTTTGACGAAGATATTGGGTTAGCTGTGATAAGCTATCGGTTGTCAAAGTGGCCAGTTCATCAGAAATTCTAAAGCGACAAATCGTCCGGTAGGACGGAATTTGGTCGGCAATTAACCACCCAGCTGGCTTGTTTTCACGG
>NZ_JAMSKZ010000050.1:0-418 GCF_023806725.1 Lactiplantibacillus sp. C232 | reverse complement strand
TGACTAATATAGCCAGTCTCATCGGTCAACGCCCTTATCGTATGGTTACCATCACGATGAGCACGGCGAATATCTCTAATTTGCTCACGTTCTTCAGCTTGGGGATCTGGTAACATACTAGCTAAGTAGGCTTCATCACTGCGTACATTAGTCCCAGGCTTAACCAGTCTAACCGGGAACGGCCATTCACCAGATTTGTAGTTATGTTGCGCGAGCTTAAACATTTCCGGTTCTGGACCGATTGCTAGTGGGTGATCGATATCGGGTAGATCAGCGTTAATTACTAGCACCTGTGTTTCAGTCATGCGCTCACCTCCGTTTGCAATCCTTGTCTAGCTTGCTCTAGATCAATAAAATACTCGGCTGGCTTACCCCAACATTGGGTCAAATCAAAATTTAAGCCATCCCGCTGATATTC